>NZ_JBICKH010000026.1:0-1340 GCF_043103905.1 Pseudomonas sp. yb_2
CATGCTTCCAAGAAAAGCTCCTAAGCTTCAGATAACTGGGAACCGTACCCCAAACCGACACAGGTGGTTAGGTAGAGAATACCAAGGCGCTTGAGAGAACTCGGGTGAAGGAACTAGGCAAAATGGCACCGTAACTTCGGGAGAAGGTGCGCCGGCGAGGGTGAAGGACTTGCTCCGTAAGCCCATGCCGGTCGAAGATACCAGGCCGCTGCGACTGTTTATTAAAAACACAGCACTCTGCAAACACGAAAGTGGACGTATAGGGTGTGACGCCTGCCCGGTGCCGGAAGGTTAATTGATGGGGTTAGCGCAAGCGAAGCTCTTGATCGAAGCCCCGGTAAACGGCGGCCGTAACTATAACGGTCCTAAGGTAGCGAAATTCCTTGTCGGGTAAGTTCCGACCTGCACGAATGGCGTAACGATGGCGGCGCTGTCTCCACCCGAGACTCAGTGAAATTGAAATCGCTGTGAAGATGCAGTGTATCCGCGGCTAGACGGAAAGACCCCGTGAACCTTTACTATAGCTTTGCACTGGACTTTGAATTTGCTTGTGTAGGATAGGTGGGAGGCTTTGAAGTGGGGACGCCAGTTCTCATGGAGCCATCCTTGAAATACCACCCTGGCAACTTTGAGGTTCTAACTCAGGTCCGTTATCCGGATCGAGGACAGTGTATGGTGGGTAGTTTGACTGGGGCGGTCTCCTCCCAAAGAGTAACGGAGGAGTACGAAGGTGCGCTCAGACCGGTCGGAAATCGGTCGTAGAGTATAAAGGCAAAAGCGCGCTTGACTGCGAGACAAACACGTCGAGCAGGTACGAAAGTAGGTCTTAGTGATCCGGTGGTTCTGTATGGAAGGGCCATCGCTCAACGGATAAAAGGTACTCCGGGGATAACAGGCTGATACCGCCCAAGAGTTCATATCGACGGCGGTGTTTGGCACCTCGATGTCGGCTCATCACATCCTGGGGCTGAAGCCGGTCCCAAGGGTATGGCTGTTCGCCATTTAAAGTGGTACGCGAGCTGGGTTTAGAACGTCGTGAGACAGTTCGGTCCCTATCTGCCGTGGACGTTTGAGATTTGAGAGGGGCTGCTCCTAGTACGAGAGGACCGGAGTGGACGAACCTCTGGTGTTCCGGTTGTCACGCCAGTGGCATTGCCGGGTAGCTATGTTCGGAAGAGATAACCGCTGAAAGCATCTAAGCGGGAAACTTGCCTCAAGATGAGATCTCACTGGGATCTTGAATCCCCTAAAGGGCCGTCGAAGACTACGACGTTGATAGGTTGGGTGTGTAAGCGCTGTGAGGCGTTGAGCTAACCAATACTAATTGCCCGTGAGGCTTG
>NZ_JBICKH010000027.1:0-67199 GCF_043103905.1 Pseudomonas sp. yb_2
CCACAGGGCCTCCCTTCAGGAATTGTCGTCCGTGCTCGGCACTTGTGGCGCCGGCTCACCTCACACCGTCTTCTGGAGGGTGTGTAGCCCGGGGGCCTGCAGATCCTGTTGGATGGCCGGCCGCGACCGCCCGCCTAGGGCGCGTCGCCGTGGACTGATGTCCGGGCAGTGATTCTGGTGATAAAGATACCGGACGGGTTGCGACAGAGGATTGCGAAGATTGCTCAGATAAATAGCACTTGCGCAATTTTTCACCCTGGATTGATAATTCGCAGCAATCCGAACAGAAAAGGCAAATGCCATGAGCAAACTTGACCGCTACGACCTGAGCATCCTCGCCGAATTGCAGCGCGATGCGCGCATTTCCAACCAGGAACTGGCCGAACGCATCGGCCTGTCGCCATCGCCATGCTCGCGTCGGGTCAAGCAACTGGAGGACGACGGCTATATCTCGCGCCAGGTGGCCCTGCTCGACCGCAAGAAGCTGGGCCTGAGCCTGACCGCCTATGTGTTGATAGGTATGGACCGCCACACCCCGGAGCGCTTTGAAACATTCGAGGCCGCCATCCGCAACCTGCCACAGGTGCTCGAGTGCAGCCTGGTCACCGGCATGGATGCCGACTATCAGTTGAAAGTGGTGGTGCCGGACATGGACCACTACCAGAAACTGCTTCTAGGCAGCCTGACCCGTATCGAAGGCGTCACCAGCGTGCGCTCGAGCTTCGTGCTCAACCAGGTGTTGGCCAGCACCGAGCTGCCATTGACCCACCTGCGTTAATTGCTTGCCCAGCCGACGTATAATCGGACGCTCAACCCGCCTGGAGAACACCGATGGATCCCGCCGTATTCGAAGAATGGATGATGATCATCCTGGTCACCGTGTTGATCGGTTTCATGGGCTTCATCGTCTGGGACCTGGCAAAAAAGTCCAAGGCGGGTAAGTTCGGGACGCTGATCCTGTTCTTCGTGCTGGGCCTGGGGGTGCTGGCCTTCATCATCAAAAGCGTGGTGGTGGGGTTTCTGGAAGGCGTATAAAACATTTCAGGGCCATTCGCGGGCCCTGACCTGAACTAAAGCCTGGCAGGGACCTCCCGCCAGCAACCCTGCTCCAGCCCATCCAGCGCCCAGTCACCAATGCGCACGCGCACCAGGCGCAAGGTCGGCAAGCCCACTGCTGCCGTCATCCGCCGCACCTGGCGGTTACGCCCTTCGCGAATCACCAGTTCCAGCCAGCTGGTCGGCACGCTCTTGCGAAACCGTACCGGCGGGTTACGCGGCCACAGCTCGGGTTCTTCCAGGCGCCGCGCCTCAGCCGGCAAGGTCGGCCCATCGTTCAGCTCAACGCCATCACGCAAGCGCTGCAACTGCTCGTCACTCGGTTCACCCTCCACCTGCACCCAGTAGGTCTTGGCCAGCTTGTGCTTCGGATCGGCAATCCGCGCCTGCAACCCGCCATCGTTGGTCAGCAACAGCAAGCCTTCGCTGTCGCGGTCCAGCCGCCCGGCCGGGTATACGCCCGGAATGTCGATGAAGTCCTTGAGCGTCGCGCGCCCTTCACCGTCGCTGAACTGGGTCAGCACGTCGAACGGTTTGTTGAACAGGATCAGGCGCGGCTCGGCGGGTGGCGCCTTGGCCTGACGACGCGGGCCGGCGGCAGGCCGCGCCTGAGGGCGGCGCGGCTTGTTACGGGGTGGCAGTGACATGAATCCTCAGCGGAACGGCGGCTCATCGAAGCTGCGCAGTTTACGCGAGTGCAGCGAGTTGAGCTCGGTGCGCAGCAGGTCGAGGGCGGCAATGCCGATCTTCAGGTGCTGGCTGACCGCCCGGTTATAGAAGGCGTTGGCCGAACCTGGCAGTTTGATCTCGCTGTGCAGCGGCTTGTCGGACACACACAGCAAGGTGCCGTAAGGCACGCGCAAACGGTAGCCCTGGGCAGCAATGGTGCCGCTTTCCATGTCCACCGCCACGGCACGCGACAGGTTGATCAGCGGGCGTTCCTGGGCCCAGCGCAGCTCCCAGTTACGGTCGTCGTAGGTCAGCACGGTGCCGGTGCGCAGGCGCTTTTTCAACTGCTCGCCACGCTCGCCAGTGACCTGAGCGGCGGCCTCCTGCAAGGCCATCTGTACTTCGGCCAGGGCCGGGATCGGGATATTCGGCGGCACGACCCGGTCGAGAATGCCGTCACGGCGCATATAGGCGTGTGCCAGCACGTAGTCGCCGATGGTCTGCGACTGCCGCAGGCCGCCGCAGTGACCGATCATCAGCCAGCAATGCGGGCGCAGCACGGCCAGGTGGTCGGTGATGTTCTTGGCGTTGGATGGGCCCACACCAATGTTGACCAAGGTAACGCCATCGCCGTCGGCGGCGATCAGGTGGTACGCCGGCATCTGGTAACGGTGCCAGACCACGCTGGCCACCAGGGCCTGGGTTTCGCCATGGTCCATGCCCTTTTCGATCACGACGTTGCCCGGCAGCACCATACGCACGAAGCGCGGGTCGTCACGCAGTTGTTCCAGGCCATGGCTGATGAACTGGTCGACATAGCGGTGGTAGTTGGTCAGCAGGATCCACGGCTGTACATGGCGCCAGTCGCTGCCGGTGTAGTGCACCAGGCGGCGTAGCGAGAAGTCGACGCGCGCGGCATCGAACAACGCCAGTGGCATGATTTCAGCACGGTCCCAGTCGTACAGGCCATCAGCGATGTTGTCGGTTGCCGCCGACAGGTCAGTGCTGGGGAACACTCGCGCCAGCTGGGCAGCGGTAATGCCGCTACCGGCCAGCTCGTCGCCCTGGTCGACCACATAGGGATAAGGGATGTTCTGCTCGCTGACGCCGACTTCTACCGTAACGGTGTAGTCATGCATCAGCGGGCGCAGTTGCTCAAGCAGGTAGCCACGGAACGCAGCGGGCTGGGTGACGGTGACGCTGTAGGTGCCGGCAACCTGGACCTTGGCATAGGCACGGGTGGTGGCGGCGACTTCGCCATGGCTGTAGTAGGTCAGGCGCAGTGCCGGGTAGCGGAACAGGTCGCGCTCATCGGTATCGGGCTCGGTACGGTCCTTCAGGTAACGCTTCAGGGCCTGACTAAGGGCACCTGTGGCCTGTTCATGCAAGGCCGCCAGACGGTCGACGGCCTGTTCGGGGGTATCAACGACTACAAAAGCGTGGCTCACACTGTGCTTCCTGTCTGGACATGCATGTGATCCATCTTGCCTGCCTTCTTGGTTAAATACACCCCCATTGATCGGTGTTGGGTTCATTCGCGGGCAAGCCCGCTGCTACAGCGGCCAGGCAGGCGTAGCCCTTGTGACCAATGCCATCACATCCACACCTCGCGGCAGCGCCCCGTACACCCGGCCACCACCGGCCAAGCGGCTGCCGATAAACGCATCACTGACGTCTGCATTCCCGGCCTCCAGCAGCAGCTTGGCCTGCAACGCCAGGGCAATATCCTCGGTCAGTTGCCGCGCGCGGTACTGCATGTCACCGGTGTCGGCAAACGCCCCCTTGAGGTTGCCGATATGCGCCGCCAGGCGCGGGTCGCCATGCCCGTCACCCAGCTCGACAAACAGTGCATCGAGTACGCCCGGCTCCTTGGACAAGGCCCGCAGCACATCCAGGCACTGCACGTTGCCCGAGCCCTCCCAGGTCGAGTTGACCGGTGCCTCGCGGTACAGCCGTGGCAGAATGCTGTCTTCCACATAACCCGCGCCACCCAGGCATTCGGCGGCCTCGTTGATCATGGCCGGCGCACGTTTGCAGATCCAGTACTTGCCCACCGCCGTGACCAGCCGGGCAAAATGCGCCTGTTGCGGGTCGTCGAGTTGCTCCAGCGCCTGGCCCATGCGCAAGCTCAGGGCGAGCGCAGCCTCGCTTTCCAGGGCCAGGTCGGCCAGCACGTTCTGCATCAATGGCTGCTCGTTCAGCACCCGCCCGCCGACCTTGCGATGCGCGCAATGGTGGGCCGCCTGCGTCAACGCCTGGCGCATCAGTGCGCTGGAGCCGACCATGCAGTCGAACCGGGTCATGGCGACCATCTCGATGATGGTCGGCACGCCGCGTCCCTCTTCGCCGATCATCCACGCCAGCGCACCGCGGAACTCCACCTCGCTGGAGGCGTTGGAGCTGTTGCCCAGCTTGTTCTTCAGGCGCTGGATATAGAACTGGTTGCGGTTGTCATCGGGGCGGTGGCGCGGCAACAGGAAGCAGCTCAGGCCTTTTTCGGTTTGCGCCAAGGTCAGGAAAGCGTCGCACATCGGCGCCGAGCAGAACCACTTGTGGCCAACCAGCTCATAAGCCTGCCCCGGGCCCGGCGCACCGACCGGATAGGCCCGGGTAGTGTTGGCGCGCACATCGGTGCCGCCCTGCTTTTCGGTCATGGCCATGCCCAGGGTGACCCCGGCCTTGTGCCGGTCGCCAATGTTGCGCGGGTCATATTCGCAGGCAAGGACCTTCGGCAGCCAGTATTCAGCCAGCTCAGGCTGCAGGCGCAATGCCGGCACGGCGGCAAACGTCATGGTCAGCGGGCAACCGGTGCCGGCCTCGGCCTGGCTGTGCAGGTAGGTCATCGACGCCCGTGCAACATGGGCGCCAGCACGGGGTTCGGCCCATGGTAAAGAAGGCAGGCCATGTTCGACGGCGGTACGCATCAGCTCATGGTAGGCCGGGTGGAACTCGACTAGGTCGATGCGATGGCCATAGCGGTCGTGGCTGCTGAACTCGGGTTTGTGCGCGTTGGCCAGGAAGCCTGCCTGCATCAGCGGGCCGCCGGCCAGGGCACCATAGGCGTCGATCCGCGACTCGGCCCAGCCCGCGCCAAAACGCCTTGACCATTCTTGCAAGGGCAGGTCGAGGCGGTACAGGTTGGCACCGTCGAGCGGCGGCGGCTGGTTGGTGACTTCGTGGGTTTCAGCGTACTGGTGCAGGCTCATCGGGGGGCTCCTGGATCCGGGTAGGCTTGAGAGACCCAGTGAAGCACTGCTTGCGGGGTAGTCAAAGGGGTATTAATGACTAAACGTGTGGTTGCAGGCGTGCGCGCGCGTAGGAGCGGGTTTACCCGCGAATACGGTGGCGGCGGCAACGGTGAACGGCGGCTGGATATCGGCCAGCAGACCCGGCCCTTTCGCGGGTGAACCCGCTCCTACAGCGAGCGCCTCACCTGCAGCAGGTTCGGGCTCATCTGCACCTGCGAAATCGCGACATTCAAACTCAACTCGAAGCGGCTGCCCAGCCCGCGCGTCGATTCATGCGCCAATCTGGCCCCCAGCAACTCCCCCATCTGCCGGCAAATCGACAACCCAATCCCCAAACCGCCATACCGCCGGGTCATCGAACCGTCGACCTGGAAGAACCGCTGGTACAGGATCGACTGCTCCAGATCATCGAAACCGATACCGCTGTCGCTGACGGTAAAGGTCAACGCCAGATCATCCGGCCCCACCCGGCGGCCGCGCACCTGGATCATCACACCGCCCTGATGAGTGAACTTCAAACCGTTGTCCACCAGGCAACCCAGGCAGTGCGCCAGCTTCTGCCCGTCACCGAGCAACCCGTCCGGCAGGTCGGCCGGAATGTCCAGGCTCAGGTACAGGCCTTTGCCCAGCGCCTGCCCGGCATAACCGGCGCGCAAACCCTGCAACAGGGCGCGCAGGCTGAACGGTGCCGGCTGCGCCCGCAGGCGGCCGGCCTGCAGTTCGGACAGGGTAAGAATGGCATCGACCATATCCATCATGCCTTGGGCAGACCCCACAGCCGTGTGATGGTACTGAGCCATTTCAGCCCCCATCGGCAGGGTGTGCATCAGCTCGAGCGAGCCAATCACTCCGTTCATCGGGGTACGCAGCTCATGAGTCACGCTGGCCAGGAACTCGTCCTTCAGGCGATTGCTCCTGGCCAGTTGCAGGTTCAGTTGCTCCAGCGTACGCCCAGTGTCGCGCAAGGTCTGTGCCTGCTGCTCGCGCAGGCTGTTGATGCGGTCGGCCAGTGCCAGCGACAGCAAGGCCACTTCCAAGGCCGAACCCAGCTGGCTGGCGTACATGGTGATGAACACGTTCGGCAGGTAGCCCAGCACCATCAAGGTGTTGACCAGTCCGCCAAGCAGGAACGCCGTCCAGGCGATGATGAACCAGCGCGCCACTCGCAAGCCGCGCCACCAGGCATACAGGCCGGCGCTGAAGACGCTTATGGTGAACAGCAGCGCCAGCAGCGTGGCCATGCGCAGCGCAATGCCGTAAGGCATGCTCACCGCCAGTACCATGACCAGCGCCCCCCCCAGCATCAGCAGTTGCAACAGGCGATCGAAGCCACGGTTGAGGCTGCCCAGTTGCAGGAAGTGCCGGGCGAACTGGCAACCGAACAGCCCGGCTGCACCAATGAACAAAGGCGTGGAGGCGTTCGCCCACCAAGGGCTGTCTGGCCAGAAATAGGCTACACCGGCGCCGTTCACCGAGACCTGGTAAAGGCCGAACGAAGCTATGTAAAGGATGTAATAGAGGTAGCTGACGTCACGCACGCTGAGGTAGATGAACAGGTTGTACACCAGCATCACCAGTAACACGCCGTAGATCATCCCCAGCACATACAGGCGCGTGGGCTGCTCTTCCAGATAGGCTTCAGGGGACCATAACGCCAGCGGCGCTTGCACCGAACCCTGGCTGTGCAGCCGCAGGTACGCGGTGGTCACCTTGCCAGGTGGCAGTTGCAGTTCGAACAAGTAGTTGTTCTGCCGGATCTGCCGGCTGTCGTAGGGCAAGGCATCGCCGGTGCGCTGCGCCAGGCGGTACAAGCCGCTGCTGTCAGGCAAATACAGTTCGAGGTGATCCAGCGGCGGGTAGGCCAACTCCAGCAGCCATGACCGCGGGGCAGCGTTGGGCGCGGCAGTGGGGCGCAGTTCTACCTTGAGCCAGAACACCGAGGTGGAGTAACCGGCGTTCAGCACATCCTCATGGTGGGGCTGAAAGTGTTGGGCGAAACCGGGGGCACTGACCTGAGCGATGCTGGCATTGCCATCGGGGTCTTCATAAACCTGCATGGCCTTGCCCAGTGGAAGATGCCGGGTAGCGTCGTCGAAATCGACCGCTCCGGCCAGCACGGGCAGCAAACCCAGAAGCACAATCAGCAAATAGCGCATACAGCCCCAGCATGGCCTGTCCGGTCGCGTCGCGGTAGCCTCCCATCCGTTTGAGACGACGTGATCCTGCAGAACCCGTTTATCGAGTTATCCGAGCACTCTAGCATAGCCTCACAACCTGGCAATCGGCCACATAAAAACACAAAGAAAAGGCTCTAAATCAATGCTTTCAATAGAAAACCAATCAATAACCTGACCGATCGATCAGTAAAACTCGTTTGTCGGACGATCCGCCCAAACAGGTTTGGTGGTAAGCTCGCCGACCATGAATACCTACAGCTCCCGCCCCGTTGTCCTCTGTCTCTCCGGCCACGACCCCAGTGGCGGCGCCGGCTTGCAGGCAGATATCGAAGCCCTGATCGCCCAAGGCTGCCACGCTGCACCTGCAGTGACCGCCCTGACCGTGCAGGATACCGTCAACGTTTCCGACTTCCGCGTGCTCGACCGCGAGTGGGTGCTGGCCCAGGCCAATGCCGTGCTGGCCGACTCCACGGTGGCCGCCGTCAAGTTGGGCATGCTCGGCTCGATCGAGATGGTCGACACCGTCGCCGAACTGCTGGCCGCCCACCCTCACCTGCCGCTGGTCTGCGACCCGGTGCTGCGTGCCGGTGGCGGTGGCCGCCTGGGCAAGGACGAAGTGGGCTACGCCCTGCGTGAACGGTTGCTGCCGCTGGCGACCATCGCCACGCCGAACCTGCCCGAAGCACGCATCCTCGCAGAACTGCCCGAGGGCACCGCTGACGAATGTGCCGAGAAACTGTTGCCGTTCTGTAGACACCTGCTGATTACCGGCGGTCACGGCGACGAAGACGAAATCCACAACCGCCTGTACACCCAGGACGGCCAGCACTTCACTTGGACTTGCCAGCGCCTGCCGGGCAGCTACCATGGCTCGGGCTGCACCCTGGCCAGCGCCCTGGCCGGCCGCCTGGCGCTCGGCGAGCAGTTGGAAAGCGCCGTGCGCACCGCCCTGGACTACACCTGGCGCACCCTGCGTGACGCCGAGCAACTGGGCAAGGGCCAATACGTGCCGCGCCGCCTGCCCCTGGACTTCTGCTCCTGATACGAGGCCTTCAATGAAGCTACGCGGTCTGTACGCCATCACCGACAGCCAGCTGCTCGCCGGCCGTTTCCTGTCCCATGTCGAGGCGGCCCTGGAAGGCGGCGTGTGTCTGCTGCAGTACCGCGACAAGAGCGACGATGCTGCGCGCCGCCTGCGTGAAGCCGAAGGGCTGATGAAGCTCTGCGAGCGTTACGGCACCCAGTTGCTGATCAACGACGACGCCGAACTGGCCGCCCGCCTGGGTGTCGGCGTGCACCTGGGCCAGACCGACGGCCCGCTGACCCCGGCCCGCGCACTGCTCGGCCGTCAGGCAATCATCGGCTCCACCTGCCACGCCAGCCTCGAACTGGCCGCCCAGGCTGCCAGCGAAGGCGCCAGCTACGTGGCCTTTGGCCGCTTCTTCAATTCTGTCACTAAGCCGGGCGCGCCCGCTGCCAACGTCGGCCTGCTCGAGCAGGCCCGCGCCCAGGTGAAACTGCCGATCGCCGTGATCGGCGGCATCACCCTCGACAACGCCGCCCCGTTGGTCGCCCACGGCGCCGACCTGCTGGCGGTGATCCACGGCTTGTTCGGTGCCGACAGCGCGCAGGAAGTCACCCGCCGCGCCCGCGCCTTCAACGCCTTGTTCGCATCCTGATTCGAGAGATACTTCCATGTCCCGTTCCGAAGCCCTGTTCGCCCAAGCCCAGAAGCACATCCCTGGCGGTGTCAACTCGCCAGTCCGCGCTTTCAAGAGCGTTGGCGGCACGCCGCTGTTCTTCAAGCATGCCGAAGGCGCCTATGTCGTTGACGAGGACGACAAACGCTACGTCGACTACGTCGGCTCCTGGGGCCCGATGATCCTCGGCCACGGCCACCCGGACGTGCTGGACTCGGTACGCAGGCAGCTGGAGCACGGCCTGTCCTACGGCGCGCCGACCGCCATGGAAACCGAGATGGCCGACCTGGTCTGCTCGATCGTACCGTCGATGGAAATGGTGCGCATGGTCAGCTCGGGCACTGAAGCCACCATGAGTGCCATCCGTCTGGCCCGTGGCTACACTGGCCGTGACGCCATCATCAAGTTCGAAGGCTGCTACCACGGCCACTCCGACAGCCTGCTGGTAAAAGCCGGCTCGGGCTTGCTGACCCAAGGCGTGCCAAGCTCGGCAGGCGTGCCAGCGGACTTCGCCAAGCACACCCTGACCCTGCCGTTCAACGACATCGCCGCCGTCGAGAAGACCCTGGCCGAAGTTGGCCAGACCGTGGCCTGCATCATCGTGGAGCCAGTGGCCGGCAACATGAACTGCGTACCACCGGCACCGGGTTTCCTCGAAGGCCTGCGCGAGCAATGCGACAAGCATGGCGTGGTGCTGATCTTCGACGAAGTGATGACCGGTTTCCGCGTCTCGCTCGGCGGCGCCCAGGGCCATTACGGCATCAAGCCGGACCTGTCGACCTTCGGCAAGATCGTCGGTGGCGGCATGCCGGTCGGCTGTTTCGGCGGCAAGCGTGAAATCATGGGCTGCATCGCCCCGCTCGGCCCGGTCTACCAGGCCGGCACCCTGTCGGGCAATCCGCTGGCCATGGCCGCCGGCCTGACCACCCTCAAGCTGATCAGCCGCCCAGGCTTCCACGCCGAGCTGACCGACTACACCAGCCGCATGCTTGACGGCCTGCAGCAACGCGCCGATGCCGCTGGTGTGCCATTCGTCACCACCCAGGCCGGTGCCATGTTCGGCCTGTACTTCAGCGGCGCCGACGATATCGTCACCTTCGAAGACGTGATGGCCAGCGATGCCGAGCGCTTCAAGCGCTTCTTCCACCTGATGCTCGACGGTGGCGTGTACCTGGCACCGAGCGCATTCGAAGCGGGCTTCACCTCCATCGCCCATGGCGACAAGGAGCTGCAGATCACCCTGGATGCGGCTGAGAAAGCCTTTGCTGCCCTGAAGTGATGGCCAGCCTGTACCGGCCTCTTCGCGAGCAACCCCACGCCTACACTCATGAAAGCGACACCCCCTTGTAGGCGCCGGTTCACCCGCGAAGAGGCCGGCACAGGCAATAAATACGCACGCACAATCAGCTGACTTCCCCAACCAAGCAGAAATTCGAGTAAAACTTTGTAAGGTTGGCGCTGCTTATCCCATAATGTGCCACCAGAGACATTGGCCGCAGCTTTGCAGAGGTAAGTCGATCCCCATGAACCGCACCGGCCGCGCCCTGACCCTGGGCTGCCTGTTGCTTCTTCAGCCCCTGCTGGCCCTGGCGGAGGGCGGTAACTCGTTGCTGATTCCGGCGACGGGCCGCTGCACCTTGAACGTTCAGCCTGAAGACCTGGCAAACGCCCTCAAGGCCTGCGAGCAGACGGCGACTGCGGGGGATGCCCAGGCGCAATTCGAACTGGGCGAGTATTACTACACGCAAACGCCAAAAAACCTGGGCAAAGCCCTGGACTGGTTCCAGAAGGCATCGCTGCAAGGCCAAGCCGACGCCCAATACCGTCTGGGTGCCATGTTCTTCCATGGCGAAGGGGTCAAGGCCAACAACGTGCAGGCCTACATCCTGCTGAAAATGGCTGCGGTCAATGGCGCCGAAGATGCGCTGGACATGGCCGACGAAGTGACCGAGCAAATGCCCCGCGACGAACTGGAGCATGCCACCCAGGTGCTCGGCCAGATTTTCCGCAAGTACCTGCTCGAACTGCAGAACGCCGAAGGGCGCACGCCGTTCTCGCCACTTCCCTGAAGGTCACTTTTCCGGCATTGGCATCGGGAACGGCATCACATTGCCTCCACCCTTGGCCTCGCTGATCTTCGCCGTGCCCAGGCGCTCCACCTCATCGATGCGCACAATCGAGTGCATCGGCACGAAACTGCGGACCACTCCGTCGAACTGGCTCTTGAGCTTCTCCTCACTCGGGTCCACTACCAGTTGCGAGCGCTCGCCGAACACGAACTCCTCGATTTCCAGAAAGCCCCACAGGTCACTCTGGTAGATCTGCTTGGCGTACATCTCGAAGACCTGACCCTGGTTCAGGAAGATCACTTTATAGATGGCGGGTTCGCGTTTGCTCATGTTCGGCCAGATAACACATGCGTAAGAAAAGGTGGGCATGATACCTGTTCTGGCCTGTTCACGGGTGGACCCACGCCCACAGGATCCCCACCGCCCTTGCCGGAGCGGGTTGACCCGCGGGGAGGCCAGAACAGCCTGTACATACCGTTGAACGTTTCAGTGCTTTCGCCACTGCCATTCAAGGGTTATTCTTGAGTTCAACTCCATCGCCGTCGAGCGGCTAAAAACGACCTTGAACGCACCCATAGAACCCCATCGTTTCATCCTCGAACCCTTCGAGGCCCACCGTTTCGCCAACTTGTGCGGCCAGTTCGACGAGCACCTGCGCCTGATCGAACAGCGCCTGGCCATCGAGATCCGCAACCGCGGCAATCAGTTCGAACTGATCGGCGAACCCAGGACCACCTCCGCTGCAGAACAGCTGCTGCGCCGTCTCTATCGCGAGACCAAGGCCACCGACCTGTCACCGGAAACCGTGCACCTGTACCTGCAGGAGTCGGCTGTCGAGAACATCGACAACCCGGCCGTCAACGAGGTCAGCGTGTCGCTGCGCACGCGCAAGGGCAATATCCGCCCGCGCGGGCTCAACCAGCAGCGCTACGTCAAGGAAATCCTGGCCAACGACATCAATTTCGGCATCGGCCCGGCCGGTACCGGCAAGACCTACCTGGCCGTAGCCTGCGCCGTGGACGCGCTGGAACGCGAACAGGTGCGCCGCATCCTGCTGGTGCGCCCGGCGGTCGAGGCGGGTGAGAAGCTCGGTTTCCTGCCCGGCGACCTGGCACAGAAGATCGACCCGTACCTGCGCCCGCTGTACGACGCCCTGTACGAAATGCTCGGCTTCGAACATGTGGCCAAGCTGATCGAACGCCAGGTGATCGAAATCGCCCCTCTGGCCTACATGCGTGGCCGCACCCTGAACAATAGCTTCATCATCCTCGACGAAAGCCAGAACACCACGCTCGAGCAGATGAAGATGTTCCTGACCCGCATCGGCTTCGGCTCCACCGCAGTGATCACCGGTGACATCACCCAGGTCGACCTGCCCCGTGGCACCAAGTCGGGCCTGGCGCACGTCATCGAGGTGTTGAAGGACGTTCCGGGGATCAGCTTTACCCATTTCCAACCCAAGGATGTGGTTCGTCACCCACTGGTTCAGCGTATCGTCGAAGCCTACGACCGCTTCGAAGCCCGCCAGCCCAAGCCCGAGGCGCCCGGCAAAGATGCTTGAACTTGATATCCAACGGGTCACGGATGCTGCCACTCCAGAAGACGCCGCCTTGCGCCGCTGGTGCGAATTGGCGTTGCGCCAGCGCAGCGCCGACTCGGAAATGACCATTCGCCTGGTCGACGAAGCCGAAGGCCGCGAGCTGAACCACACCTACCGGCACAAGGACTACGCGACCAATGTGTTGTCGTTCCCGGCCGATGTGCCCGATGACCTGCTCGATATCCCGCTGCTGGGTGACCTGGTCATCTGTGTAGCGGTGGTCGAGCGCGAAGCGGCCGAACAAGGCAAATCGCTGGAAGCGCACTGGGCGCACCTGGTCATCCACGGTTGCCTGCACTTGCTCGGCTACGACCACATCGAGGATGAGGAAGCCGAGGAAATGGAAAGCCTGGAACGGGAATTGCTGGCAGAACTGGGTCACCCCGACCCGTATGCCGATGATGAAACCGACACAATCACACACTGATACACGAAGGATCACGAGAACCGCCATGAGCGAAGATCGATCGAGCAACGGGCAGAAGTCCTGGCTGGGTAAACTGACCCAGGCTTTTGCCCATGAGCCGAAAAACCGCCAGGAGCTGCTTGAGCTGCTGCGCGAAGCCCATCAGAACAAATTGCTGGACAGCGAAGCGCTGACCATCGTCGAAGGCGCCATTCAGGTCGCCGACCTGCAAGTTCGCGACATCATGGTGCCGCGTTCGCAGATGAACAGCATCAAGGCCGGCCAGTCGCCTCGCGAGTTCCTGCCGGCGGTGATCGACGCCGCGCACTCGCGCTACCCGGTAATCGGCGAAAGCCATGACGATGTGCTCGGGATCCTGCTCGCCAAAGACTTGCTGCCGTTGATCCTCAAGGAGAACGGCGACAGCTTCAACATCAAGGACCTGCTGCGCCCGGCCACCTTCGTGCCCGAGTCCAAGCGCCTGAACGTGTTGCTGCGTGAATTCCGCGCCAACCACAACCACATGGCCATCGTCATCGACGAATATGGCGGCGTGGCGGGCTTGGTCACCATTGAGGACGTGCTGGAGCAGATCGTCGGCGATATCGAAGACGAGCACGACGTCGAGGAAGACAGCTACATCAAACCACTGCCCAGCGGTGATTTCCTGGTCAAAGCGCTTACCCCGATCGAGAACTTCAACGAGTTCTTCGACAGCGAGTTCTCCGATGACGAGTTCGACACGGTCGGCGGCCTGGTGATGAGCGCCTTTGGCCACCTGCCCAAGCGCAACGAAACCACTGAGATCGGGTCTTACAAGTTCCGTATTCTCAACGCCGACAGCCGGCGGATACACTTGCTGCGCCTGACCCCGATCACCCGTTAAGGACAAACATGCGTTGGATCACCCGCCCCGGCTGGCCCGGTAACCTGCTGGCCCTGGCGGCCGGTGCTTCCACCCTCCTGGCCCTGGCGCCGTTCGACATCTGGCCGTTGGCGGTGCTGTCCATCGCAGTGCTCTACCTTGGCCTGCGCGAGCTCAGCCCGCGCCAGGCCATGTGGCGTGGCTGGTGGTTTGGGTTTGGCCTGTATGGCGCCGGCACCTGGTGGATCTACGTCAGCATGAACACCTACGGCGGCGCCTCGCCGCTGCTGGCAATCGTGTTGCTGCTGGCGTTCTTCGCCGCACTGGCCTGGTTCTTCGCCCTGCCCACCTGGCTGTGGGCGCGCTGGCTACGGCGCAACGAAGCACCACTGGCCGACGCCCTGTGCTTCGCCGCCCTCTGGCTACTGCAAGAGGCCTTCCGCGGCTGGTTCCTGACCGGCTTCCCCTGGCTCTACGCCGGCTATAGCCAACTGGACGGCCCGTTGGCCGGCCTTGCGCCGCTGGGCGGGGTATGGCTGATTTCCTTCAGCCTCGCCCTCACCGCCGCCCTGCTGTGCAACCTGCACCGCCTGCGCACCCGCCCCTCGTTCCTGGCCGTGGCCAGCGTGCTGTTGCTGGCCCCCTGGGTGCTGGGCCTGGCGCTCAAGGGCCATGCCTGGACCATTCCGGCAGGCGATCCGCTGAAAGTGGCGGCGATCCAGGGCAACGTCGAGCAGGACCTGAAATGGGACCCCGCGCACATCGACGCGCAACTGGCGCTATACCGCGACCTGAGCTTCAGCTCCAGGCCGGTGGACCTGCTGGTGTGGCCGGAAACCGCCGTTCCGGTGCTCAAGGACCAGGCCCAGGGCTACATCGACGTGATGGGCCGCTTCGCCGCCGAGCGCCACTCGGCGCTGATCACGGGCGTGCCGGTGCGTGAAGAAGTGCACCACCAGCGCCGCTACTACAACGGCATCACCGTCACTGGCGAAGGCGACGGCACCTACCTCAAGCAGAAGCTGGTGCCATTTGGCGAGTATGTGCCGCTGCAAGACGTGCTGCGTGGGGCCATCGAGTTCTTCAACCTGCCCATGTCCGACTTCGCCCGCGGTCCGGAAGACCAGCCGCTGCTGCAGGCCAAGGGCTACCAGATTGCCCCTTACATCTGCTACGAGGTGGTCTACCCCGAGTTCGCCGCCGGCCTGGCTGCGCGTAGCGACCTGCTGCTGACCATCAGCAACGACACCTGGTTCGGCAAATCGATCGGCCCCTTGCAGCACCTGCAGATGGCGCAGATGCGCGCGCTGGAAGCCGGCCGCTGGATGATCCGCGCCACCAACAACGGCGTGACCGCGCTGATCGACCCGTTTGGCCGCATTACCACGCAGATTCCGCAGTTCCAGCAGGCCGTGCTGTATGGCGAGGTGGTGCCGATGCAGCAGCTGACGCCTTACCTGCAATGGCGCTCATGGCCGCTGGCGATTGTCTGTGCATTGCTGCTGGGCTGGGCGTTGCTGGCAGGGCGTATTGCAAAAACCGTCTGACTGGCGATACGCGGCCACTGTAGGAGCGGGTTTACCCGCGAATACGGTAGTCGCGGCAACGGTGAACGGCGGGTGGAGATTGGCCAGCAGGGCAGGCCCTTTCGCGGGCAAGCCCGGTCCTACAGGGGATTATGTAAGCCGGTGAATCAGTAGAACACCCGATACCCCACCAACCCCACCACTTCATTGAACAACTGCCCGCTCTGCCACATCGCCCGGCTCTCTGGCAGCAGCCCGCCAAACGGCCGCGCATGATCGCGCCCAAGGAACCCCACCGGCGCCGGCACCACCTCGAACCCCGCCTGTTCAAAACTCCAGCGTGAGCGCTGCATGTGCCAGGCCTGGGTCACCAGCACCACCCGGCGAAATCCCAAAGGCTGCAGCACCTTGGCCGTCAGCTGAGCATTTTCCCAGGTCGTGCGGCTGGCCTCTTCGCGCCATTTCACCTCGACAGCGAAATCTTCATGCAAGCGTTCCGCCATCAGCCTCGCCTCGCTGGGCGGCGTGCCGTAATGCAACCCACCACTGGTCAACACTGGCAGGCCCGAGGCCTTGGCCAGCCGCGCGGCAAAGCGCATACGTTCCAGTGCCGTGGCCGTGGGCTGGTCACTGCCACCCCAGGCCGGGTCCCCGCGCTCGCGCCCGGCGCCCAGCACCACAATGGCATCCGCCCGGCTCGCCAGGCCGGCCCAGTCGCTCACGGCCAGCGGCGGCTCACTTTCCAGCACACGGGCGGTTTCCTGCACCACCAGCGGCAGGCTCATCAACCACAGGCCACCCAGCCCTACGCTAAAGCAAAGCACCGCCAACCGGGGCCGACGCGTACGCAGCCACCATGCCGCAAGCAGCAGCAAGAACAGCACGCCTGGCGGCATCAGCCATTGTTTGATGAAGAATCGGATCGGCATCGGCCACACCTCCTTGGCAGGCGTGCAGCCTAGAAGGATCGACGCCGGTCAACAAGTGCGTACCGGCGTCGATCTTGAGTTGTGTGATAGTGAAGAACCGGCGCGCGATAGCCTGCGCCTGGCGTCCTGAACGGCTAGCGATGTGGCAGCGTCCTGGATCTCGCCGTACTGGCGGGGCGTTTCTTGTCCTTGAGCCAGATGATCTTGGCCGATGTCGGCTCCGCTTGTGGGTAACTGCCGACAGGGGCATTGTGGCGCTCCGGAAGGGATTCCAGGTAGGCCTTGATCACTTCGAACTCTGCGTGGCTCAGGCCACGCAACTCAAGCTCAGCTGGCATCTCGTCGCGCAATCGCACCGAGGTCCTGGCCGTTTCCAGTGCCAGGCCAAGCCGGTCGATCAGGCGCTCGTAAAGCTCCGGTCTGATTGCGGGTAGCTGCGTCTCTCCCATCCGTTCACCTCATTGAAGGTAAGAATATCTCCCCCCACACCTGAGCTTAGCGTCGCTGCAAAAAGCAGCCGTGCGCCGCGACCAGCGGCCATTCGCAACGAAGGTTTCCCACGATGCGCGGCGCTGCTGTATGCTACGGCGTTCACTCTAAACGACACCGGAGTGCCGGACGCAGCGAGGTTCCGCTGCCTGGAACAAGGTCTCTTCTCTCTCAGCCAAAAGTAGCCATGCACGAACAATACACGCCCCGTGATATCGAAGCCGCCGCCCAGAAGTTCTGGGACGAGCAACAATCGTTCGCTGTTACCGAACAGCCAGGCAAAGACACCTACTATTGCCTATCGATGTTCCCGTACCCGAGCGGCAAGCTACACATGGGCCACGTGCGCAACTACACCATCGGTGACGTGATTGCCCGCTACCAGCGCATGCTGGGCAAGAACGTCCTGCAGCCGATGGGCTGGGACGCTTTCGGCATGCCCGCGGAAAACGCGGCGATGAAAAACAACGTCGCCCCGGCCAAGTGGACGTACGAAAACATCGACTACATGAAGACCCAGCTCAAGAGCCTGGGCCTGGCCATCGACTGGGCACGTGAAGTCACCACCTGCAAACCCGACTATTACCGTTGGGAGCAGTGGCTGTTCACCCGCCTGTTCGAAAAAGGCATCATCTACCGCAAGAACGGTACCGTGAACTGGGACCCGGCGGACCAGACCGTACTGGCCAACGAACAAGTCATCGACGGCCGTGGCTGGCGTTCGGGCGCGCTGATCGAGAAGCGCGAAATCCCGATGTACTACTTCCGCATCACCGATTACGCCGACGAGCTGCTGGAGAGCCTCGACGAGCTGCCGGGCTGGCCTGAGCAGGTCAAGACCATGCAGCGCAACTGGATCGGCAAATCGCGCGGCATGGAAGTCCAGTTCCCGTACGACCAGGCCAGCATCGGCCACGAAGGCACCCTCAAGGTCTTCACCACCCGTCCGGACACGCTGATGGGCGCCACCTATGTCGCCGTCGCCGCCGAGCACCCGCTGGCCACCCAGGCTGCGCAGGGCAACCCGGCGTTGCAGGCATTCATCGATGAATGCAAGAGCGGCAGCGTTGCCGAAGCCGACATGGCCACCCAGGAGAAGAAAGGCATGGCCACTTCCCTGCTGGTCGAGCACCCGCTCACTGGCGAGAAGCTGCCAGTATGGGTGGCCAACTACGTGCTGATGCACTACGGCGATGGCGCGGTAATGGCCGTGCCGGCCCACGACGAGCGCGACTTCGAGTTCGCCCACAAGTACAACTTGCCGGTCAAGGCCGTGGTGCGCACCAGCGCTGGCGATGAAGTCGGCAGCGAGTGGCAGGCAGCCTATGGTGAGCACGGCCAGCTGATCAACTCCGCCGAGTTCGACGGCCTGGACTTTGCTGGCGCCTTCGACGCCATCGAAGCGGCCCTGATCCGCAAGGAACTGGGCAAATCGCGTACACAGTTCCGCCTGCGCGACTGGGGTATCAGCCGCCAGCGCTACTGGGGCTGCCCGATCCCGATCATCCACTGCCCGTCCTGCGGCGACGTCCCGGTGCCGGAAGACCAGCTGCCGGTCACCCTGCCGGAGAACGTGGTGCCGGACGGCGCCGGTTCGCCACTGGCACGCATGCCTGAATTCTACGAATGCAGCTGCCCGAAATGCGGTGCTGCGGCCAAGCGCGAAACCGACACCATGGACACCTTCGTCGAGTCGTCCTGGTACTTCGCCCGCTACGCCTCGCCAAACTACGACAAAGGCCTGGTCGACCCCAAAGCCGCCAACCACTGGCTGCCGGTAGATCAGTACATCGGCGGTATCGAACACGCGATCCTGCACCTGCTGTACGCGCGCTTCTTCCACAAGCTGATGCGTGACGAAGGCCTGGTCACCTCGAACGAGCCATTCAAGAACCTGCTGACCCAGGGCATGGTGGTCGCCGAAACCTACTACCGCGTTGCCAGCAACGGCGGCAAGGACTGGTTCAACCCGGCCGATGTCGAAATCGAGCGTGATGCCAAAGCCAAGATCATTGGCGCCCGCCTGAAGACCGACGGCTTGCCGGTGGAAATCGGTGGCACCGAGAAAATGTCGAAGTCGAAAAACAACGGCGTCGACCCGCAGTCCATGATCGAAGCCTACGGCGCCGACACCTGCCGCCTGTTCATGATGTTCGCCTCGCCGCCCGACATGAGCCTGGAATGGTCCGACTCCGGCGTCGAAGGTGCCAGCCGCTTCCTGCGCCGGGTCTGGCGCCTGGCTCAGGCTCACGTCAGCCAGGGCCTGCCAGGCAAGCTGGATGTTGCCGCCCTGGACGACGCGCAAAAGGTCATCCGCCGCGCCATTCACGCTGCCATCAAGCAGGCCAGCACCGACGTGGGCCAGTTCCACAAGTTCAATACCGCCATCGCCCAGGTGATGACCGTGATGAACGTGCTGGAAAAGGCCCCGCAAGCCACCGAACAGGACCGCGCCCTGCTGCAGGAAGGCCTGGAAGCCGTCACCCTGCTGCTGGCGCCGATCACTCCGCACATCTCTCACGCGCTGTGGCAGCACCTGGGCCACGCAGGCTCGGTGATCGATGCCGCCTGGCCAAGCGTCGACGAACAGGCGCTGGTGCAGGACTCCATTACCTTGGTGGTTCAGGTCAACGGTAAACTGCGCGGCCAGGTCGAGATGCCTGCCGCTGCCAGCCGCGAAGAAGTCGAAGCCGCTGCCCGCAGCAACGAGAATGTCCTGCGCTTCATCGATGGCCTGACCATCCGCAAGGTCATCGTGGTACCGGGCAAGCTGGTCAACATCGTCGCCAACTGATGAAAACGCCCACCCGCATCGATTGCGGGTGGGCGGAACAGGCCCAAAAGGGAGCAACAACATGATCAAACGCAATTTGCTGGTAATCGGCCTGGCGGTCATGCTCAGCGCCTGCGGTTTCCAGCTGCGCGGCACCGGCGCCACCGAGCTGAGCGTGAAGGAAATGGACGTCAGCGCGCGCAATGCCTATGGCCCGACCGTGCTCCAGCTGCGTGAAGTGCTGGAACGTAGCGGCGTCAACGTGCACGCCGGCGCACCGTATCGCCTGGTGCTGACCAACGAACAGGAGCGCGAGCGCTCGGCGACCTACAACAGCGGCAACCGTACCGCCGAGTACGAGCTGACCACCAAGCTGGACTACAGCATCCTGGGCCTGAACAACCTGGAGCTGATGAGCGACAAGCTGGAGGTGCGCAAGGTCTACGTGCGTGACGGCTCGAACATCACCGGCTCCGAGCAGGAAGCCAAACGCGCCCGCGAAGAAATGCGCCGCGACCTGGTCAACGCCATGGTCGTACGTTTGCAGATGCTGTCCCCGTCCCAACTGGATGAGCTGCAGCGTAAAGCAGACGAGCGCGCCCAAGCCGAAGCTGCCGCGCTGGAGGCTGCCCGCCGCCAGCAAGCCGAGACGCCTCAGCAATCGCCACTGGAAGTACCGGGCAACTAAGCCCGCGAGGGGCGCCCTCGGGCGCCCCACCTGTTCCCCATGAAACTTGCCCCCGCCCAACTCAACAAGCACCTGCAAGGCGCCTTGGCACCGGTCTACGTGGTCAGCGGCGACGACCCGCTGCTGTGCCAGGAAGCCGCCGACGCCATCCGCAATGCCGCGCGTCAGCAAGGTTTCGATGAACGCCAGGTATTCAGTGCCGACGCCAACTTCGACTGGGGCACCCTGCTCCAGGCCGGTGCAAGCCTGTCGCTGTTCGCCCAGCGCCGCCTGCTGGAACTGCGCCTGCCCTCGGGCAAGCCCGGTGACAAGGGTGCCGCTGCGCTGATGGAATACTGCGCCAACCCCGCCGAAGACACGCTGCTGCTGATCAGCCTGCCCAAGCTCGACAGCAGTGCGCAGAAGACCAAGTGGGGCAAGGCATTGATCGAAGGCACCCATTGCCAGTTCATCCAGATCTGGCCGGTGGATGTGCACCAGCTCCCGCAGTGGATCAACCAGCGCCTGCAACAGGCCGGCCTGTCAGCCCAGCGTGATGCCGTCGACCTGATTGCCGCGCGCGTGGAAGGCAACCTGCTGGCAGCCGCGCAGGAAATCGAAAAACTCAAGCTGCTGGCCGAAGGCAGCCAGATCACCGTGGAAACCGTACAGGCTGCCGTCGCCGACAGTGCCCGCTTCGATGTCTTCGGCCTGGTCGATGCCATTCTCAACGGCGAGGCTGCGCATGCCCTGCGTATGCTCGAAGGCTTGCGCGGTGAAGGTGTGGAGCCGCCAGTCATCCTCTGGGCCTTGGCCCGTGAGCTGCGCCAACTGGCGGGGCTAGCCCAGCAGTTCAGCCAAGGCGTGCCATTGGACAAAGCGTTCAGCCAGGCCCGCCCGCCCATCTGGGACAAACGCCGACCGCTGGTCAGCAAGGCCCTGCAGCGCCTCTCGGCGCAGCGTTGGGCGCAACTGCTGCAGGATGCCCAGCGAATCGATGCGCAGATCAAAGGGCAGGCTGAAGGTTCGCCGTGGATTGGCCTGGCGCGGCTGTCGCTGTTGATGGCTGGCCAGCGCCTGGCCCTCCCTCCCGAGTAACTGCGGCCGTCGTAGGAGCGGGTTTACCCGCGAATAGGCCGGACCTGCTAATCAATCTCCACCCACCGTTCATCGTTGCCGCCGCCACCGTATTCGCGGGTAAACCCGCTCCTACACATAGGCACCAGCGCCTCGACCATATACACAATCAATTGGCCCCCACCCTTCGGGGGGCCTACAGTGCGCCCGAAACTCACCCAACCCGGGAAGCCCACCATGAGCAAAAAGCCGAAAAAGCACGGCCCCAACAAGGCCAAGTCCATCGTTGCCCAGCCACTGTTCCGCTGCCGCCAGGAACAACCGAACAAGGGCAAAGGCAGCTACCGCCGCGAAGCCTTCCAATCGAGAGATTGGGAGGCTTCCTACTTTTTGGCTGCATGAAAGCATCGCAAGCGCAGGCATGATATGGTCGTCACCTGACCTGCAACTCTGGATCTGTGCATGCTCTTCCGTCTTATCCCCCGCTGGGAAACCCGCCAGCTGATCGCGGCCTCCAGCTTCATTCTGCTCGTGGCCTGTGCGGAAAAGCCCACCGCCGCCGACGCGCTGCCGCTGGCCCCTGCCCAACCCAATCCCGTGGTGACCGTGCCCGGCGCAACGCCCGACGTCAGCACTGACATCCAGCCCCTGCAAACCTTCGCCCAATGGCAAGCGGGCTTCCGCGAGCAGGCCCTGCAAGCCGGCATTTCGCCGAGCACCTTCGACCGCGCCTTCCTCGGTGTCACCCCCGACCTGGACGTGATCAAGGCAGACCGCAGCCAGCCGGAGTTCACCCGCCCGGTGTGGGAATACCTCGAAGGCGCCCTGTCGCCCCTGCGTGTGCGCATCGGCAAGAAGCTGCTGGAGCAGAACGCCGAGCTGCTGACTCGCCTTGAGCAACGCTATGGCGTGGACCGCCAGGTGCTGGTCGCGGTATGGGGCATGGAAAGCAACTTCGGCCAGTTCCAGGGCAGCAAGTCGGTGATCCGCTCGCTGGCCACTTTGGCCTATGAGGGCCGCCGCCCACAGTTCGCCCAGGATCAGCTGATTGCCGCGCTGCAGATCATCCAGCACGGAGACATCCAGCCTGAAGCCATGCGTGGCTCGTGGGCCGGCGCCATGGGCCAGACCCAGTTCATCCCGACCACCTACAACACCCATGCCGTGGACTTCGACGGCGATGGCCGCCGCGACATCTGGAACAGCACACCAGACGCCCTGGCCTCAACAGCGCACTACCTGCAGAGTTCGGGCTGGAAACGCGGCCAACCGTGGGGCTTCGAGGTACAGGTGCCGGCCGGCTTCGACTTCTGGCAGGCCGATGGTGCACTGCGCAAACCGGTGAGTGAATGGCTGGCGATGGGCGTGAAACTGCCAGCGGGTACCCAGCTGCCGGCAGGTAGCAACCAGCTGTCTGCCGCCCTGCTGCTGCCGGCCGGTGCACGCGGCCCGGCGTTCCTGGTGCTGGACAACTTCCGCGCCATCCTCAAATACAACAACTCGTCGTCCTATGCCCTGGCGGTGAGCCTGCTCGGGGATCGCTTCAGCGGCTGGGGCTTCATTGCCGGCAGCTGGCCGAAAGAGGACCTGCCGCTCAGCCGCACCGAGCGCATGGAGTTGCAGAACTTGCTGAACAGCCGCGGGCATGATGCGGGTAATGCCGATGGCATTATCGGGGCCAATACCCGCAAGGCAATCCGCAATGCCCAGCAAGGGCTGGGATGGCCGGCGGATGGCTACCCGACCCACAAGCTGCTTGAGAGCCTGCGGCAGCAGTAGGCATTTCGGGGCCGCTGCGCGGCCCCGGTAATCTCACGCCCTGAACAGATCCTGCTCCAGCACCAGTGTTTGCTGAACACTGTCCAGCCTCACCCGAGCCCCCAGGGGCAAGCATACATTCGGGTCACAGTGCCCACTGCGCCAACCCGCCAGCACCGGCACACCCAGCGGTGCAAACGTATCCTCCAGCAACGGCGTCAGCGCCGCTGTGGTAATCCCGGCAAAGTCGCCCACCAGCACGCCCTTGACCCCCTCCAGCTTGCCTGCCAGGCGTAACTGGGTCAGCAGCCGATCCACCCGGTACAACGGCTCGTTTACGTCCTCGATGAACAGGATGCAGCCCTGGGTATCCAGCTCGGCAAGGGTCCCCATGGTCGCCCCCAGCATCGACAGGTTGCCCCCCAGCAACGGTCCGCTGGCCACCCCCGGCAGCACGCAGTCCAATGCGAAGCCCGCCGGGTGCGCGACCTGCTCGCCTGCCCTCACATGCCCACCCAGTTGCGCCAGCAACGACGACTCGGTCGGTGGCAATTTGGCCCCCAACAGGTCGGCATTGAGCATTCCCCCATGGAAGGTCAGCAGCCCGGCATGCCGGTAGATCGCCGTATGCAGTGCGGTGATGTCGCTGTAGCCGATCAGCGGCTTGGGGTTGCGCCGGATCAGTTCAAAGTCGAGCTGGTCAAGCAGGCGCATGCTGCCGTAGCCCCCACGCATGCACAGGATGGCGTCCATGGCCGGATCGGCAAACGCTGCATGCAGGTCCTGCAGGCGCTGCTGGTCCGGCCCCGCCAGGTAGCCCTGCGCCTGCAGGGCACCCGGGTAGATATGGCAACGGTAGCCGCGGTCAACGAACCACTGGCTAACCTTGTGCGCATCAAGCCGCGCCGCGCCCGCCGGGGCGACAATGGCAAAACATGCGTTGGCCGGCAGCGCGGCTGGCAGGGTGGGTTGGAAGGTTTTGGCGCAGTACATCGCGGCTCCTTGCAGCGCATGGGACACAAACAAAAATGCCGATGCCGCCCTTGGGCGCGCATCGGCATCTGTGGCTCCGCTCTAGGCTAGAGCATAGCTCAGAGCTTGATCTTGGCTTCGTGGGCCTGCTGGTCGGCGTGGTACGAAGAACGCACCAGCGGGCCAGAAGCAACGTTCTTGAAGCCCATCTTGTAACCTTCCTCGGCGAACCAGGCAAAGGTGTCCGGGTGAACGAAACGCTGCACCGGCAAGTGGCTGCGCGACGGCTGCAGGTACTGGCCGAGGGTGAGCATGTCGATGTCATGCTCGCGCATGCGGTGCATCACTTCGATCACTTCCTCGTCGGTTTCGCCCAGGCCGAGCATCAGGCCCGACTTGGTCGGTACGTGCGGCACCAACTGCTTGAACTTCTGCAGCAAGTCCAGCGACCAGTCATAGTCCGAACCCGGGCGCGCGGCCTTGTACAGGCGCGGTACGGTCTCGAGGTTGTGGTTGAACACATCCGGCGGCTCTTGCGCGGTGATCTCCAGGGCAACGTCCATACGGCCACGGTAGTCCGGCACCAAGGTCTCCAACTGCACGCCCGGCGACAGCGCGCGGATTTCCCGGATGCAGTCAGCAAAGTGCTGGGCACCACCGTCACGCAGGTCGTCGCGGTCCACCGAGGTGATCACCACATACTTCAGGCGCAGGTCGGCAATGGCAACAGCCAGGTTTTTCGGCTCGTCCAGATCCAGCGGCTTCGGTCGGCCGTGGCCAACGTCGCAGAACGGGCAACGACGGGTGCAGATGTCACCCATGATCATGAAGGTGGCGGTACCACCCGAGAAGCACTCGCCCAGGTTCGGGCAGGAGGCCTCTTCGCACACGCTGTGCAGTTTGTGCTTGCGCAGCAGTTGTTTGATGCGGTCTACCTCGGGCGACACCGGGATACGCACGCGAATCCAGTCGGGCTTCTTGGGTAGCTCATCGGTAGGGATGATCTTCACCGGGATGCGCGCGACTTTGTCGGCACCACGCAGCTTGACCCCAGCTTCCACCTTCTTCGGCGCTGGGCGCGGGGTGGCATCCTGGGTAGGTATCAGGTTCGGCACGGCTTCTTGCACAGTTGTCATATTCAGTCGATTCCGCCCGTGAGGGTCGTCTGCTCAGCGTAGTCGAGGTGCTTGACCAGCTGTCCGCGCAGCCTTGTCCTGACCTCGTCGAGTTCGATCGGGCCTGCCAGGTCGCGCAGCTGGGTCATCGCCAGCCCCGCATAGCCGCAGGGGTTGATTCGGCGGAATGGCGCAAGGTCCATGTCCACGTTCAGGGCAAGGCCGTGAAACGAACGGCCGTTGCGAATTCGCAGGCCGAGGGAGGCGATTTTCGCTCCGTCGACATAGACACCCGGGGCATCGGGCTTGGCAGACGCCTGAACAGCATAGCTGGCGAGCAGGTCGATGAGGGCCAGCTCGATACGGCTGACCAGCTCACGCACGCCAAAGCCCAGCCGGCGCACATCCAGCAGCAGGTAGGCCACCAGCTGCCCGGGGCCATGGTAGGTGACCTGGCCGCCGCGGTCGGTCTGCACCACCGGAATGTCGCCCGGCACCAGCAGGTGCTCGGCCTTGCCGGCCTGCCCCTGGGTGAAGACCGCAGGGTGCTCGACCAGCCAGATTTCATCCTGGCTGTCCGGGCTGCGCTGCTCGGTAAAACGACGCATGGCCTCCAGCACCGGTTCATAGGGCTGCAGGCCAAGCTCGCGAAAACCGAGGCAGGCGGACATCAAAGCACCATTTTCACGATGCCGGTAGCGCGCAGGGCGCTGTTGATATCGTGCAGCTGGTTCTCGCTTTCGGCAACGATGTGCAATTGCACGGTGGTGTACTTGCCTTCCTTGCTCTGGCGTTCGGCCAGGGTGGAAAGGTCGACTTTGGCGTGCTTGCTGAGCACCTCGATGACCATGTCCTTGAAACCGACAACGGTGTCACCAATGACCTTGATCGGGTAATCGTCGCAAGGGAATTCGATCTTGTGCGACTTGACGTCTGGTTCGCTCATGGCGGAAACGGCCTCGTAAGCCGTGGCAACAACAACACCCCCGCGGTAGGCGCGGGGGCATGCAGGTCACGTATCAGTTGAACAACCCGTAGAAGAATAGACGGATGCTATCCCACATACGGCGGAAGAAACCACCTTCCTCGACGCCATCAAGGGCGATCAGGTCGGCGCTGTGAATCACTTTTTCGTCCAGTTTGACTTCCACTTTGCCGATCACGTCACCTTTGGCGATCGGTGCGGTGAGCTGCGGGTTCATGGTCATCGAAGCCTGCAGGCGCTTCAATTGGCCTTTAGGCATAGTCATGGTCAGGTCGTCAGCCAGGCCAGCCTTGACCTGGCTGGTAGCACCCTTCCAAACCGGCGCCTGGGTCAGCTCGGTGCCTTTCTGGTAGAAGGTCTGGGTTTCGAAGAAGCGGAAACCGTAGGTCAGCAGCTTCTGGGTTTCGGCAGCACGCGATTGCTCGCTGTTGGTACCGAACACCACGGCGATCAGGCGCTGGCCGTCACGAACGGCCGAAGCCACCATGCAGTAGCCGGCTTCGTCGGTGTGACCGGTTTTCAGGCCATCGACGGTCTTGTCACGCCACAGCAGCAGGTTGCGGTTAGGCTGCTTGATGTTGTTCCAGAAGAACTCTTTCTGCGAGTAGATGGCGTAGTGGGCCGGGTCGACGTTGATGATCGCACGGGCCAGGGTCGCCATGTCGTGCGCCGACGAGTAATGCTCGGGGTGCGGCAGACCGGTCGGGTTCATGAAGTGGCTGTTGGTCATGCCCAGGTCGGCAGCCGTCTTGTTCATCATGTCGGCAAAGGCGTCTTCGCTGCCGGCGATGTGCTCGGCCAGGGCGACCGAGGCGTCGTTACCGGACTGGATGATGATGCCGTGCAGCAGGTCGCTGACCGTTACCTGGCTACCAACCTTGATGAACATGCGCGAACCGCCGGTACGCCAGGCGTTTTCGCTGACGGTAACCGGGTCGCTTTCACCGATCTGGCCGCGGCGGATGTCCAGGGTGGCGATATAGGCGGTCATCAGCTTGGTCAGGCTGGCTGGCGGCAGGCGCTCGTCACCGTTGTTCTCGACCAGCACGTTGCCGCTGGACGCGTCCATGAGTACGTAGGACTTGGCTGCCAGTTGCGGTGGCGCCGGCGTCATCTGCTCCGCCGCGAAGGCGGCAGGCGTGATCAGCAGCAGTACAGGCAGGCAAAGTCGTTTGGCAAGGTTGGTGATGTTCATCCGTCTCTCGAAAATCGCTAATGGTCTGAGATGTTCCCTGGGCAAGATCATGTGCCCAGCGCCAGTCAGTCTAGTTTTATGGCCAATGGCCTGGCCCGCGAACGTGCGGCTTTATGTCGCTGCGGGCAAAAGCGGTCATTGTACATGGCCGCGACCGGCAATTCATGACAAAACCGATAGTTTGGTGTTGCCGTCTTCGCAGGCGCGCCCGCTCCCACAGTCAGTCTGCTGTGACCAGCTTTGCCTGCCCCAAGTTCGCCAGGCGAATGCTGTCTTGTGCTTGCTGGATCTCGCCCTGGCTGCCGATCGGCCCCAGGCGCACGCGGTGCAGGGTCTGCTGGTTACGCACGATCGAGCTGATGAACACGGGTGCATTGACCATGGTGCTGAGCTTGGCGCGCAGCAACTCGGCAGCGTCCGGGTTGGCGAACGCGCCTACCTGCAAGAAACTGCCACCGTTACCGCCGGGCACGTTGTTGCCACCCACCTGTACGGGTACCACGGGCGCTGCGTGCTGCTGTGGCGGCGGGGTCCACTGCTCGACCCGCCCGGTACTGGCCGGTATTGCCTGGGTCTGCGCCACTTGCGGCTCCTTCAGCACCATCGGCGGCGTTTGGCCGCGCTGAGCCCACCACTGCTGCGGATCGATACCCTCGACGCGCACATGCGCGGTGCCGATCTCGGCATAGCCGAGCTTTTTCGCGGCAGCATAGGACAAGTCGATGATTCGGTCGGAATAGAACGGGCCACGGTCGTTCACCCGAAGGATCACGCTGCGGCCGTTCGCCAGGTTGGTCACCCGCACATAGGCTGGCAGCGGCAGGGTCTTGTGCGCTGCGCTCATGCCATACAGGTCGTACAGCTCGCCGTTGGCAGTGTTCTGCCCGTGGAACTTGGTGCCGTACCACGATGCCGTACCCTCGGCGCGGTAGTTGCGCGAGTCCTGCATCGGGTAGTAGGTCTTGCCCAGCACGGTGTACGGGTTGGCCTTGTAGTTACCGGTGTGCACGGTCGGGGTGGCATCGGGGATCTTGTTCACATCCACGTCCCACCACGGTGCGCCGTCCTTGTGCGCCCGGTTGATGTCCAGGCCCGGCTGGCTGCGCACGACATTACCACTGCTTTTCGGGGCCGGGCGGTTGGAAGAGCAGCTGACCAGCGCCACACCGACGGCGAGGCAGGTGAGCAGCTTGAAAGCGTTGCCAGAGATGATTGCGCGCATTACTTGACGCCCCGTACTTGAACCAGCTGTTCCGCAAGCTGATGTACCGCCATGGCATACATCACGCTGCGGTTGTAGCGAGTGATCGCGTAGAAGTTCTTCAGGCCCATCCAGTACTCGGGGCCGCTCTCGCCCTCGAGACGGAAGGCGGTAACCGGCAGATCATCGCGCAGCGAATCATGAACCGACCAGCCAAGCGTACGCAACTCCCCTACCGTTTTCACCGGCTCGATGCCGGTGGTCAGGCCTTCGTCGGCGCGCTCACCTTCCACCCAGGCGCGACTGACCACACCCTCGCCGGCCACCCAGCCGTGGCGCTTGAAGTAGCTGGCCACGCTGCCGATGGCATCGTCAGGGTTGTTCCAGATATTGATATGGCCGTCCCCGTCGAAGTCCACCGCGTAGTTGCGGAAGCTGCTTGGCATGAACTGCGGCAGCCCCATGGCGCCGGCGTACGAGCCCTTGAGCGTCAAGGGATCAAGCTGCTCCTCACGGGCCAGCAGCAGGAACTCTCGCAGCTCCTTGCGGAAGAACTCGGCCCGTGGCGGGTAGTCGAAGCCCAGCGTCGACAGGGCGTCGATCACCCGGTAGTTGCCGGTATTGCGGCCAAAGAAGGTTTCCACGCCGATGATCGCGACAATGTACTGCGCAGGTACGCCGTACTCCTGCTCGGCACGTGCCAATACAGCCTCGTGCTGACGCCAGAAATCCACACCGCGAGCGATACGCGCATCGGTGATGAACATCGGCCGGTAGTCCTTCCACGGTTTGACCCGCTCGGCCGGGCGCGAGATGGCGTCGAGAATCGACTGCTTGCGCTGCACCTCACGAAACACACCCATCAGTTGCTCAGGCGCAAAACCATAGTCGCGGCTCATTTCGCCAACAAACGCGGCTACCTCGGGCGAGCCGTCGTATTCGCCGGCATGGGCCAGCTGTACAGCGCCGAACAGGCCCACCGCACCGATCCAAGGCGCACAACGGGCAGCCCAGTTACGCACTGCTTGCATGAAATTGTTCACCTTATTCAAACCTGCGCGATCCATTTGCGGTGCGTATGGATCGACATCAAAACGCCAAACGCTGACAGCAGCGTCACCAACGATGTTCCGCCATAGCTGATGAAAGGTAACGGCACGCCCACCACGGGCAGAAGGCCGCTTACCATTCCGATATTGACGAACACGTATACAAAAAAAGTCATGGTCAGGCTGCCCGCAAGCAGCTTGCCGAACAGGGTCTGCGCCTGGGCGGTGATCACCAGGCCACGGCCGATCAGCAGCAGGTAGACAATCAGCAGCAGGCAGATGCCTACCAGGCCGAATTCCTCGCCGAGCACGGCGATGATGAAGTCGGTGTGGCTTTCCGGCAAAAAGTCCAGGTGCGACTGCGTGCCAAGCAGCCAGCCTTTGCCAAACACCCCGCCCGAGCCGATCGCCGCCTTGGACTGGATGATGTTCCAACCGGTGCCCAACGGGTCGCTTTCAGGGTCGAGGAAGGTCAATACCCGCTGCTTCTGGTAGTCGTGCATGACGAAGAACCACATTGCCACCGCGACTGGCACGGCTGCCGCCAGCACGCTGAGGATCCAGCGCCAGCGCAAGCCGCCCATGAACAGCACGAAGGCACCAGAGGCCAGGATCAGCAGCGCGGTCCCCAGGTCGGGCTGACGTACGATCAGCATGAACGGCACGCCGATCAGCACCAGGCTGATCGCCACGTGCTTCAAATGGGGCGGCAAGGTGCGCTTTGACAGGTACCAGGCGATGGTCGCCGGCATGATGATCTTCATGAATTCCGAGGGCTGGAAGCGGATCACCCCAGGAATGTTGATCCAGCGTGTGGCCCCCATGGCGTTGTGGCCCATCACGTCCACTACTACCAGCAACAGCACCCCGGCCAGGTAGGCCAATGGCACCCAACGCGCCATGAAGCGCGGCTCCAGCTGGGCGATGACGAACATCGACACCAGACCGATGCCAAACGAGGTGGCTTGCTTGAGCAGCAGGTCCCAGTTCTTGCCACTGGCCGAATACAGTACGAACAGGCTGCCGGCTGCAAGGGTCAGCAGAATGATCAGCAAGGGGCCGTCGATATGGATGCGTTGCAGAAAGCTCGCACGCCGACGCATCACATCCTCGCTGGAGAGCATGCGATCGAAATTGTTCATCACAGGGCCGATTCCTGGGTAACGGTGGCGGGCGCGAACTCGGGTTTGAGCCGGCCATTTTCGTCGAGCAGCCAGGCGTCCATGATCTGGCGTACCACCGGAGCGGCGACACCCGAGCCGGACTCACCGTTCTCGACCATCACCGAAACCACGATTTTCGGGGCTTCGGCTGGGGCAAACGCGACGAACAGGGCATGGTCGCGGTGGCGCTCCTGGAGTTTGTTGCGATCGTACTTCTCGCCCTGCTTGATCGCCACCACCTGGGCGGTACCGCTCTTGCCGGCAATGCGGTACTGGGCTCCGGCAGCTGCCTTGCGCGCGGTACCGCGGGCGTTGTGCATCACCTGTTCCATGCCATGGGTGACCTTGGCCCAGTCGGACTTGTCACGCAGTACGATGTCTTCCATGGGGTTGTCGTCTACCGGCGGCAAGCCTTCGATGGTCTTGGCCAGGTGCGGGCGGTTCCACACACCTTTGTTGGCGATCAGTGCAGTGGCCTGGGCCAGTTGCAGCGGCGTGGCCTGCATATAGCCCTGGCCGATGCCGAGAATCAGGGTTTCGCCAGGGAACCAGGCCTGGCGACGGGTGGCACGCTTCCATTCGCGCGACGGCATCAACCCGGCAGACTCCTCGAACATGTCGAGGGAAACCCGCTGGCCGATACCGAACTTGTTCATGTAGCTGGACAAGCGATCGATGCCCATCTTGTGCGCAAGGTCATAGAAGTAGGTGTCGTTCGAGCGCATGATGGCGGTGTCCAGGTCGACCCAGCCATCCCCGGAGCGGTTCCAGTTACGGTATTTATGGTCGTAGTTGGGCAGCTGGTAGTAGCCAGGGTCGAACACCCTGCTGCTGGCATTCACGACGCCACTGTCCAGACCGGCAATAGCCACCGCCGGCTTGATGGTCGACCCCGGCGGGTACAAGCCACGCAGCACGCGGTTGAACAGCGGCCGATCGATCGAATCGCGCAACTCGGCATAGGCCTTGAAGCTGATGCCGGTGACGAACAGGTTGGGGTCGAAGCTAGGCTGACTCACCATCGCCAGCACCTCGCCGGTTCGCGGGTCGAGCGCAACCACTGCACCACGCCGGCCTCCCAGGGCGGCTTCAGCGGCCTCCTGCAGCTTGATGTCCAGGCTCAGCACAATGTCCTTGCCCGGCTTCGGATCGGTGCGCTTGAGCACCCGCAACACCCGGCCACGGGCGTTGGTCTCGACTTCCTCGTAACCCACCTGACCGTGCAGGGCGGCCTCGTAGAAGCGCTCGATGCCGGTCTTGCCGATATGGTGGGTACCGCTGTAGTTCACCGGGTCGAGCGTTTTCAGCTCTTTCTCGTTGATCCGCCCTACATAACCCACCGAATGGGCAAAATGCGCACCCTGCGGGTAATGCCGCACCAGCTGTGCCACCACCTCGACACCCGGCAGGCGGAACTGGTTTACCGCCACGCGGGCGATCTGCTCTTCGTTGAGCTCGAACAGGATCGGCACCGGCTCGAATGGCCGGCGGCCCTGGCGCATGCGCTTCTCGAACAGGGCACGGTCGTCAGCGGTGAGGTCCAGCACTTCGACGATGGTATCCAGCACTTCCTGCCAGTTACCCGCACGTTCGCGGGTCATCGACAGGCTAAAACTGGGCCGGTTGTCGGCAACGATCACCCCGTTGCGGTCGAAGATCAGCCCGCGGGTCGGCGGGATCGGCTGCACATGCACCCGGTTGTTCTCCGACAGCGTGGAGTGGTAGTCGTACTGGATGATCTGCAGGTAGTACAGCCGTGCGATCAGCACGCACACAAGCAGCATGATCGCGACTGCGCCGACCACGACGCGTTTGCGCACCAGGCGGGCGTCTTTCTCGTGGTCCTTGAGACGGATCGGCTGCGACATCGGACTGCTTACAGGCTCATTTGTGGTAAGGGTGCCCGGACAACACGGTCCAGGCGCGGTAGATCTGCTCGCCGATGAGTATCCTTACCAACGGGTGCGGCAAAGTCAGCGGCGACAGCGACCAACGTTGCTCGGCGCGCGCGCAAACCTCAGGCGCCAGGCCCTCCGGGCCGCCCACCATCAAATTCACCGTGCGCGCATCCAGGCGCCAGCGGTCCAGCTCGGTCGCCAGCTGCTCGGTACTCCATGGCTTGCCATGGACCTCGAGGGTGACAATGCGTTCCCCAGGCTGCACTTTGCTCAGCATGGCTTCGCCCTCCTGACGGATCAGGCGGGCGACGTCGGCATTCTTGCCACGGGTATTCAGCGGGATTTCCACCAGCTCCAGCGACAGCTCGGCGGGCAGGCGCTTGGCATATTCATGCCAGCCTTCCTCGACCCACTTCGGCATGCGCGAGCCGACCGCAATCAGGCGCAGACGCACAGCGCTTTCCTTATTCGCGGTCTTTGAGCTTGTCGGAGTACTCGTGGGCATGGTCCGGGCTGTGGTGCTTGCCATCGGCGGCACGGCTTTGCTCGGCACCCTGCCACAGACGCTCAAGGTCGTAGAACTGGCGGGCAGCGGCGGTCATCATGTGCACGATGACGTCGTTCAGGTCCAGCAGCACCCAGTCGCTGTCGCCCTTGCCTTCTTCACCCAGTGGCTGGGCGCCCTTGGCCTTGACTGCTTCACGGACCTTTTCGGCCATCGCGTTGATCTGGCGGTTGGAGGTACCGGTGGCAATGATCATGTAGTCGGTCAGGCTGTGCTTCTCGCGCACGTCGATGACCTGGATGTCCTGGGCCTTGACGTCTTCCAGCGCTGCCTTGGTCACTGCGACCAGTTCTTCGCCGTAAATTTTCTGCTTGGTCATATAAAACTCGTTCAACTCGTTGGATGAGGCGCCAGAGGCACCGTCAGTTGGGCGCACGATACAGTTCGTGCGCCTCGATATAGGCCAGTACGGCGTCCGGCACCAGGAACCTCACCGATTTGCCGCTGGCCAGCAGCTGTCGGATCTGTGTAGCCGACACCGCAAGCGGCGTCTGCCAGACGAACGAAATATTTCCCGCCGGGCCGGACATGGCGGTGGGATCGCTCTCCGAGCGCGCAGCCAACAGGTTGCGCAACTCGTCAGGGGGTTCTACGTCGGCATCCGGACGTTGCAGTACCAGGATGTGACAGTGTTGCAGCAATTCTTCCCAGCGATGCCAGGCGGGCAGGCCACAGAAGGCATCCCAACCCAGCACCAGGAACAGCTGGTCGTGGCCGGACAGTTCGGCGCGGATCGATTCCAGCGTATCGATGGTGTACGACGGCTTGTCACGTTCCAGCTCGCGGGCATCGACGCTCAGGCAAGCGACGCCCTGCACCGCTTCACGGACCATCGCCAGGCGATCCTGCGCGGCCACCTGTGGCGTGTCGCGGTGCGGCGGCCGGGCATTGGGCAACAGGCGTAGCTCATCCAGCCCCATGAACTCGGCCACTTCCAGCGCGCTGCGCAAGTGGCCGATATGCACGGGGTCGAAGGTACCACCTAGAATGCCGATACGCCGGACTGCCTGGGCCTTGCTCAACTCAGCAGGACCCCTGGCCGCGCAACTGGCCATCGCCGATCACCACATACTTCTCGCAGGTCAGGCCTTCCAGGCCGACAGGGCCGCGGGCATGCAGCTTGTCGGTGGAAATACCGATTTCCGCACCCAGGCCGTACTCGAAGCCATCGGCAAAGCAGGTCGGGGTGTTGAGCATGACCGACGCCGAATCGACCTCAGCCATGAACTGACGGGCTTCACCCTGGTGTTCGCTGATGATCGAGTCGGTGTGGTGCGAGCCATAGTGGTTGATGTGCTCGATGGCCTGGTTCAGGCCGTCGACCACGCGAATCGACAGGATCGCATCGAGGTATTCCGTGTGCCAGTCGGCTTCGGTGGCCGGTTTGGCGCTGATGATAGCCTGGGTACGCTCGCAACCGCGCAGCTCCACGCCCTTCTCCACGAAGCGGCGGGCCATTTCTGGCAGGAAGCGCTCAGCCACTTGTTGGTCGACCAGCAGCGTTTCCATGGCACCGCAGATGCCGTAGCGGTAGGTCTTGGCGTTGAAAGCCACATTCCAGGCCTTGTCCAGGTCGGCATGCTGGCTGACATAGATGTGGCAGATGCCGTCCAGGTGCTTGATCACCGGCACGCGGGCATCGCGGCTGATGCGCTCGATCAGGCCACGGCCTCCGCGCGGCACGATGACATCGACGAATTCCGGCATGCTGATCAGCGCGCCCACGGCTTCGCGGTCGGTGGTTTCGACCACCTGCACCACCGCCGCCGGCAGGCCGGCTTCGGCCAGGCCACGCTGAATGCAGGTGGCAATGGCGCGGTTGGAGTGGATGGCTTCGGAACCGCCACGCAGGATGGTTGCATTGCCCGACTTGAGGCACAGGCTGGCGGCATCAATGGTCACGTTCGGACGCGATTCATAGATGATCCCGATCACCCCCAGCGGGGTACGCATCTTGCCTACCTGAATGCCCGATGGACGGTAGCTCATGTCGCGGATGGCACCGACTGGGTCCGGCAGGCTGGCCACCTGGCGCAAGCCGGTGATCATGCCGTCGATACGCGCCGGGGTCAGCGCCAGACGATCGAGCAGTGCGGGCTCCAGGCCACTGGCGCGGCCGGCGGCCAGGTCCAGCTCGTTGGCAGCGGTGAGCTCGGCACGGGCAGCATCCAGCGCGTCGGCGGCGGCTTGCAGGGCGCGGTTCTTCTGCGCGGTGCTGGCACGGCCAATCACCCGGGAAGCCTCACGGGCAGCGCGACCCAAACGGGTCATATAGTCAAGAACGGACTCAGTCATGGGTTCGGTGTCTTGGCGAAGGGGAAATCGGCTGATTATAACTGCCGCGCAGGTGTACGCCCAGCGGCGGGTGGCGGATGGTAGAAAATGGATGGGGCAATGTGTAGGAAAGATGTAACCGGGGTTATCGAGATTTCCATCTCCTGTCGCGGCCCTTTAGCGGGCGCGCCCGCTCCCACTGGGATTTGTGTAGGAGCGGATTTACCCGCGAAAGGGCCGGCACTGCCAACATCACCATCCAATTCAGCCTCGATTAAGCCATTCATTGCTATCATCCCCGCCTCTCCAGCCACGAACTGCCCCGCATGCCAGCCCTGCCCGACAGCTTTTTCGACCGCGACGCCCAGACCCTGGCCAAGGCCCTGCTGGGCAAGGTCATCCGTCACCGCCACGGCGACCTGTGGCTGGCCGCGCGGATCATCGAGACCGAGGCCTACTACCTTTCCGACAAAGGTAGCCACGCTTCGCTCGGCTACACCGAAAAACGCAAGGCGCTATTCCTGGATGGGGGGCACATCTACATGTACTACGCCCGCGGCGGCGATTCGCTGAACTTCAGCGCCCACGGGCCGGGCAACGCGGTGCTGATCAAGTCTGCCTATCCTTGGCAGGACACCCTCTCGGGGCCCGACAGCCTGGCGCAGATGCAATTGAACAACCCCGATGCAAGCGGCAATATCCGCCCGCAAGAGCGCCTGTGCGCCGGCCAGACCCTGCTATGCCGGGCCCTGGGCCTGAAAGTGCCGCATTGGGACGCCCAGCGTTTCGACGCCGAACGCCTGTACGTCGAGGACTGCGGCAACGCCGTGCCCCGGGTGATCCAGGCCGCTCGCCTGGGCATCCCGCACGGGCGCGACGAGCACCTGCCGTACCGCTTCGTCGATGCCGAGTACGCCCGTTTCTGCACACGGAACCCGTTACGTCGCGGCCAAGTCGAAGGCCGTGATTTCTTCATTCTCGAACAAGGAAGCTGAACATGGGCCAATGGCTCGACAGCCTGACCGGCTGGCTCAGCGCCAACCCGCAGTGGCTTGGCCTGGCGATTTTCCTGGTGGCCTGCATCGAATGCCTGGCCATCGCCGGCATTATCGTGCCGGGCACCGTACTGCTGTTCGCCGTTGCGGTACTGGCCGGTAACGGCACGTTCAGCCTGGGCGAAACGCTGCTCCTCGGCTTTCTCGGCGGCCTGCTGGGCGACGCCATGTCTTACGCAGTGGGCAAGTACTTCCACCAGAACATTCGCCGGCTGCCGCTGCTACGCCACCATCCGGAATGGATCGGCAGCGCCGAAAGCTACTTCCAGCGTTATGGCATCGCCAGCCTGCTGGTAGGCCGCTTCATCGGCCCGCTGCGGCCGATGCTGCCAATGGTCGCCGGCATGTTCGACATGCCCCTGCCGCGCTTCATCGCCGTCAGCCTGCTGGCGGGCGCCGGCTGGTCGGTCGCCTACCTGCTGCCCGGCTGGGCCACCGGCGCCGCCATGCGCCTGCCCCTGCCGGAAGGCTTCTGGCTGGACGCCGGGATCATAGCCGGCGCCCTCGCGGTGCTGATCGGCCTGAGCCTCAATACCAGCCTGCGTGACCAGCGCCACGGCACCCGGCTGGTTGCCGCGCTCAGCTTCATCGCCCTGGCCGGTGTATTCCTCGGCTGGCCCTACTTCCATGAGTTCGACCAAGGCGTGATGACACTGGTCCAGGAGCATCGCAGCCAGGCCATCGACGGCACCGCGGTGCTGGTGACACGGCTAGGCGATTTCCGCACCCAGTTGTTCCTCGGCGCCCTGCTGACCGGCCTGCTGCTGCTTGCCCGTCAGTGGCGACACGCATTTTTCGCGGCGGGCGCGTTGATGGGCACGGCGATCGCCAACGGCACACTGAAATGGCTATTTGCCCGGGCCAGGCCGGAAGTACTGACCGACCCACTGACCAGCTACAGCATGCCCAGCGGGCACAGCTCGGCATCGTTCGCGTTCTTCCTGGTCATGGCCGTACTGGCGGGGCGTGGGCAGCCACCACGCATGCGCCTGACCTGGGTGATGCTGGGGTGCATTCCGGCGCTGGCGATTGCCCTGTCGCGGGTGTACCTGGGGGCGCACTGGCCAACCGATATCCTGGCCGGGGCCCTGCTGGCCTGCTGCGTGTGCGCACTCAGCCTGACATTGGTGCAACGCCAGCAGACCCTGCCAGCCCTGCCGCTGCGGGTGTGGTGGCTGGTGTTGCCGGCATGCGTGGCGCTGCTGGCGTTCTTCGCCATGCATGCGTTGCCGCAGGCGTTGGTCAGGTATCAATATTGATGTTGCCTGTGCCGGCCTATTCGCGGGTAAACCCGCTCCTACGCACGGGATCGCGCTTATCGTAGGAGCGGGTTTACCCGCGAATAGGCCGGCACAGGCAATACAGAACCATCAGGCGAACAACTCCCCCTGAATCCGCTCCAGCAGCTTCTGGATCTCGCCCAGCCGCTGCTGTGGCGAATCGAGGGTCAGCAGGTCCAGCTTGTCCTCTTCCATGAACGGCAACAGGTACGCCAGCTGATTGGCCAGCGCCTGACGCCCGTCCACCGGCCGCGGCATGCCCAGCGCTTCGACCATGGGGTGCTCACCCAGGGCCACCAGCAGCGCCAATAGGTCGTCATCGGCCTCCAGCAACGGGCTGTCGGCCTGCTCCGGCAGCCATTGCACCTGGCCCACCAGCAACTGGTCCTTCTGCACCTCGGAGCTTTCCAGATTGAAGCGCCGCACGCCCTCGACGCGGATACCCAGCAAGCCGTTATCCTGCTGCACGAAGTCGCGGATCACCGCTTCACAGCCGATCGAGGCGACCACCGGCGGCGCCTTGCCGACTTGATCGCCCTCAAGGATGCACACCACACCAAACCCTTCGCCCTGCTTCATGCAGCGCCCGATCATGTCCAGGTAGCGCGCCTCGAAAATCTGCAAATCGAGAAAGCAGCCAGGAAACAGCACGGTATTGAGCGGAAACAGCGGTAGCGTCATCACAATTCCTCAAGCCACCAGGCTGACCGCCAGCGGCAGGAACACCGCTGTAGCCACTCCCATCAGGCTCATCGCCAGCGCGGCAAAGGCGCCGCATTCGTCACTTTCCTGCAGGGCCACCGAAGTGCCCACTGCGTGTGCGGTCACGCCCAGCGACATGCCGCGCGCCTCAGGGCTGTGCACGCCGAAGCGGCTCAGCAACGCCGGGCCGAAGATCGCCCCGATCACCCCGGTAATCAACACGAACACCGCCGCCAGGGCCGCCACGCCACCAATCTGCTCAGCCACCAGCATGGCGATCGGCGAGGTGACGGACTTCGGCGCCATGGTCATCAGGATCATGTGCTCGGCACCGAACCACCAACCCAGCACCAGACAGCAGAGCGTGGCGAACAGGCCTCCGACTACCAGCGTAGTAAATGTAGGCCAGAACAGCTGGCGGATCCGCCGCAGGTTGAGATAGAGCGGCACAGCCAGGGCCACCGTAGCGGGCCCCAGCAGGATGTTCATGATTTCGGTGCTTTTGCGGTACTCGCTGTAATCGATGCCGCACAGCAGCAACACACCGATCACCAGCAGCATCGATACCAATACAGGTTGCAGGAAGATCCAGCGGGTTTTCTCGTAGGCTGCCAGCACTACCTGATAGGCCCCCAGCGTGATGCCGATACCGAACAATGGGTGATGAATGACCGCATCGAGCGCGCCCTGCCAATCGAGCATCATGGCTGCTCCTCACGCTTGCCCTGGCGCTGGATGAGCTTTTGCATCAGCACACCGACGAACACCAGGGTCACCAGGCAGGAGATCAGCAAGGCCCCGACAATCGCCCAGAAGTCGGCGGCAATGTCCTTGGCATATACCATCACCCCGACTGCCGGCGGCACCAGCAGCAGCGGGAGATAGCGCAGCAAGCTGCTTGCGGCCTCGTTCAGCGGCTTGCCGACCTCACCGCGGGCCATGAGGAAGAGCAGCAGCAACAACAGGCCGATGATCGGCCCGGGTAAAAACGGCACGAACAGGTGATTGATCGCCGTCCCCAGCAGCTGGAACAGTACCAGCCAGGTCAAACCACGCAACAGCATAAGCATCTCCCTCGGGCATGGCCGCCATTATAAGCACGCTCGGCTGTAGACCGATATTCGCCGAAAAGCGGGCAACTTGACTGAAACGGTTCGCCGTGCTGATCTTGTACTTTCGTACCAACTGACAACCCGGAGAGTCCGCGATGCCCCATGTACCGGTTACAGAGCTTTCGCAGTACGTTGGCAAGGAGCTGGGCCACTCGGAGTGGTTGAAGATCGACCAGCAGCGCATCAACCTGTTCGCCGAGGCGACCGGCGATTTCCAGTTCATCCATGTCGACCCTGAGAAGGCGGCAAAAACCCCGTTTGGCGGCACGATCGCCCATGGTTTCCTGACCTTGTCGCTGATCCCCAAGCTGATCGAGGACATCCTCGTCCTGCCGCAAGGACTGAAGATGGTGGTGAACTACGGGCTGGACAGCGTGCGCTTCATTCAGCCGGTCAAGGTCGACAGCCGGGTTCGGCTGAAGGTAAAGCTGGGCGAGGTGACCGAGAAAAAACCGGGGCAGTGGCTACTCAAGGCGATTGCCACGCTGGAGATCGAGGGTGAAGAGAAGCCTGCTTATATAGCCGAGTCGCTGTCGCTCTGTTTTGTCTGATACATGCCGGGGGGCTGCAGTGCAGCCCCCGATCCACAAATCCCCCGCACTCGCGTAAACTGCCAGCCTTCGCGCAGCCTAGGGCTGCCCCTGTCGATTTATCAAAGGTGCCCGCCATGCCCTGGCTGCAAGTACGCCTGGCCATCAGCCCGGAACAAGCCGAAACCTATGAAGATGCGCTGCTTGAAGTAGGCGCCGTCTCGGTCACGTTCATGGATGCCGAAGATCAACCGATCTTCGAACCAGACCTCAACACCACCCCGCTGTGGTCGCACACTCACCTGCTGGCGCTGTTCGAGGCCGATGCCGACCCTGAACAGGTGTTCGCCCACCTGCGCCTGCTGACCGGCGCCGAGCTGCCCGAGCACCAGGCCGAGGTGATCGAGGACCAGGACTGGGAACGCAGCTGGATGGACAACTTCCAGCCGATGCGCTTCGGCCGCCGCCTGTGGATCGTGCCCAGCTGGCACGATGCCCCGGAAAAGGACGCCGTGAACCTGCTGCTCGACCCGGGCCTGGCCTTTGGCACCGGCACTCACCCCACCACGGCCCTGTGCCTGGAATGGCTCGACGGCCAGCAGCTTGAAGGCACCCAGGTGCTGGACTTTGGCTGCGGTTCGGGCATCCTGGCCATCGCTGCGCTGCTGCTGGGCGCCCGCGAAGCGGTAGGCACCGACATCGACGTGCAAGCCATCGAGGCTTCGCGCGACAACGCCCAACGCAACGGCATTGCCGACGAGAAACTGGCGCTGTACCTGCCCGAGCACATGCCGGCGATGCAGGCCGACGTGCTGGTTGCCAACATCCTCGCCGGCCCGCTGGTGTCGCTGGCGCCACAGTTGTCCGGCCTGGTTCGCCCAGGTGGCCTGCTGGCGCTTTCGGGCATCCTCGCCGAGCAAGGTGAAGACGTGGCCGCCGCTTATGCCGCCGACTTTGAACTGGACCCGATCGTCGTGCGCGACGGCTGGGTGCGCATCAGTGGTCGGCGTCGCTAAGCGGGCCTAGAATACTTTTCTGCACAGCTCCCGGATCGCCGCATGACCGACAGTTTCGTCACCCAGTGCCCGCATTGCCAGACCAGCTTTCGCGTCACCCACCACCAGTTGGGCGTGGCCCGTGGCGTAGTGCGCTGCGGTCACTGCCTGCAGGTATTCAATGCCGCCAAGCAGCTGCTGGAGCAAAACCGCGCCGCCACCACCAGCGCCCCCGTGGTGCCGGCACCGGTACCTGCAGTGCCTGCCGAGCCGCTGGCCGAGCCGGCGCAAGAGCCTGCCACCAGCGTACGCGGCACCCCACCTGACCAGGACTGGGCGCTGACTGCCCAGGCGCTGGACGAGCTCGACCTCGACAAGGAACTGGAGCGCCTGGAGCGTCGCGGCCAACCGGCCCCGACCCACCCGGCCAGCCAGGATGACAAGCTGCAGGCACGGCGCGATGAACTTCACCCGGACGAGCACGCAGAAGACCTTTTCGGCACGGCTACCGATGAGCCCTACGTGCCGCAGGAACCGGCAGAGCCTACCCCGGTGCTGCTGGAACCGGAACCTTTGGAGCTCGACCTGGAGCCTGCACCCGGCGAACGCACCGAGCCTACCCTGGGCAGCAACCTTGACCTGGACATCGATGGCGAGCCGCCCGTGCACGGTGCGGCCGAACGCGATGACCAGCCCGCATTCAGCGAACCGCTGCGCATCAGCGATGACGAAAACCCGGAAACGGGCCTGAGCGCCCGCGACGACGAGCCACTGGCGCTGCGCCTGTCGGCGCATGACGACGAGCCCGTCGAGCCGCTGCCCGGAGAGCGCCTGGAACCAGGCCTTGCCGGCAAATCCGAGCGCCCCTCGCGCAAGGAGCCGCTGGTCGATGTGGTCGACGACCCATTGCAGCTAGGCTGGGAAAAACCCGCACCCAACTGGGGCAAGCGCCTGCTGTGGGGCTTTCTGACCCTGCTGGCTGCCGGCCTGCTCGCGTTCCAGTACGTGTGGTTCCACTTCGACGAAATGGCCCGCCAGGACCAGTATCGGCCGATTTTCCAGCAGATCTGCCCGATGGTCGGTTGCCAGGTGCCTACCCGCGTCGATATTGCACGCATCAAGAGCAGCAATCTGGTGGTACGCAGCCACCCGGACTTCAAGGGCGCGCTGATTGTCGACGCGATCATCTACAACCGCGCGCCGTTCGCCCAGCCATTCCCGTTGCTGGAGCTGCGCTTCGCCGACCTCAATGGCCAACTGATCGCCAGCCGCCGCTTCAAGCCCAGCGAGTACCTGTCGGGCGAACTGGCAGGGCGCGGTGAAATGCCCAGCCAGACGCCAATCCACATTGCCCTGGACATCCTCGACCCTGGCCCGAAGGCCGTGAATTACAGCCTGAGCTTCCGTTCGCCGGAGTAGGCGACAAGCGGCCAGCAGCGAGCGACAAGACAAGAAGCCCCAACCGCGACCGCTTTTCGTCCTGTCGCCTGCTGCTTGAAGCGCAAAGGCATAAGCCGACAACTGTTCAGATTTTATCCAAATCCATCTTTATCCAGTCATCGAGAGCGGGTATCATGCCAACCCTTTTTCGAACTCCAAGATTCGGCCCCACAACAGGGATCACCTATGTCGGCGGTACGCATCGGCCAATACACACTACGTAACAACCTGATCCTCGCGCCCATGGCCGGGGTCACGGACCAGCCTTTCCGTACACTTTGCCAGCGCCTGGGCGCCGGTATGGTGGTGTCGGAAATGGTTAGCAGCGACATGAGCCTGTGGAACAGCCGCAAGTCGAGCCTGCGCCGCATCCATGAAGGTGATCCCGAGCCACGCTCGGTGCAGATCGCCGGCGGCGATGCGCAGATGATGGCTGCGGCGGCAAAGGCCAATGTCGAGGCGGGTGCCCAGATCATCGATATCAACATGGGCTGTCCGGCAAAAAAAGTCTGCAACAAAGCCGCAGGCTCTGCTTTATTGAGAGATGAAGCCTTGGTCAGCGAGATCCTCCACGCCGTGGTCAGCGCCGTGGACGTACCGGTGACCCTGAAAATCCGCACCGGCTGGGACCGGGCGAACAAGAACGGCCTGAACGTGGCGAAGATCGCCGAACAGGCTGGCATCCAGGCGCTGGCGGTGCATGGCCGCACACGTGCCGACCTGTACACCGGCGAAGCCGAGTACGACACCATCGCTGCCATCAAGCAGGCGGTGTCAATCCCGGTTTTTGCCAACGGCGATATCACCTCGCCAGAAAAGGCCCGGGCGGTGCTGGAAACCACCGGGGTCGATGGCCTGTTGATTGGCCGGGCTGCCCAGGGGCGGCCATGGATCTTTCGCGAGATCGAGCATTACCTGCGCACTGGCGAACATCTGCCAGCGCCGCAACTGGACGAAGTGGAACGCATCCTGCTGGAGCATCTGGCCGCGCTGCATGCCTTCTATGGCGATGTGATGGGCGTACGTATCGCCCGCAAGCACGTTGGCTGGTACCTGGCAACACGACCCGGCGGCAAGGAGTTTCGCGCCCGGTTCAACGCTTTGGAAGACACACAAGCGCAGTGCGCCAACGTTCGCGCGTTTTTCAGCGAACGTCGACAGAGCCTTGAGACAGAGGACGGACAAGGGGTGGCCGCATGACGATGATGACCGAGAATTTTGTGAGTGGAACAACGCCCGTGAGCGACAACGCCAACCTGAAACAGCACCTCAACACGCCGAGCGAAGAGGGCCAGACCCTTCGCGACAGCGTCGAGAAGGCGCTGCACAACTACTTCGCCCACCTGGAAGGCGCGACCGTGACGGACGTGTACAACCTGGTGCTCTCCGAAGTCGAGGCGCCCCTGCTCGAAAGCGTGATGAACTACGTGAAGGGCAACCAGACCAAGGCCAGCGAGATGCTCGGGCTGAACCGAGGCACCCTGCGCAAGAAGCTCAAGCAGTACGACTTGTTGTAAGCCAGAATCCCATCCAGAAAAGGCGACTCCCTGAACAGAGGCGCCTTTTTTGCTGACTCCACCGCGTTATTGGAACCCGAAATGACCGACCAGACTACCCGCCTGCCAGTCCGCCGCGCCCTGATCAGCGTCTCCGACAAGACCGGTATCCTCGAATTCGCCCGTGAGCTGCAGCAGCTCGGTGTCGAGATCCTGTCCACCGGCGGCACCTACAAGCTGCTCAAGGACAACGGCGTAAACGCGGTGGAAGTGGCCGACTACACCGGCTTCGCCGAAATGATGGATGGCCGGGTCAAAACCCTGCACCCGAAGATCCACGGCGGTATCCTCGGCCGTCGTGGCACCGACGACGCCATCATGAACGAGCACGGCATCAAGCCGATCGACCTGGTTGCGGTCAACCTGTACCCGTTCGAAGCCACCATTTCCAAGCCTGGCTGTGACCTGCCGACCGCCATCGAGAACATCGACATCGGCGGCCCGACCATGGTCCGTTCGGCAGCCAAGAACCACAAGGACGTGGCCATCGTGGTCAACGCCAGCGACTACGCCGGCATCGTCGAAGGCCTCAAGGCCGGTGGCCTGACCTATGCCCAGCGCTTCGACCTGATGCTCAAGGCGTTCGAGCACACTGCCGCCTACGACGGCATGATCGCCAACTACATGGGCACCATCGACCAGGCCAAGGACACCCTGAGCACCGAGGCGCGCAGCGAATTCCCGCGCACCTTCAACAGCCAGTTCGTCAAGGCACAGGAAATGCGTTATGGCGAGAACCCGCACCAGAGCGCGGCGTTCTATGTAGAAGCCAAGAAAGGCGAAGCCAGCATTTCCACCGCTGTCCAGCTGCAAGGCAAGGAACTGTCATTCAACAACGTGGCCGATACTGACGCCGCGCTGGAATGCGTAAAGAGCTTCGTCAAGCCGGCCTGCGTCATCGTCAAGCACGCCAATCCGTGCGGCGTGGCAGTAGTACCGGAAGACGAAGGCGGCATCCGCAAAGCCTACGACCTGGCCTACGCGACCGACACCGAATCGGCGTTCGGCGGCATCATCGCATTCAACCGTGAACTGGATGGCGAAACCGCCAAGGCCATTGTCGACCGCCAGTTCGTCGAAGTGATCATCGCCCCGAAAATCTCCCAGGCCGCCCGCGACGTGGTGGCTGCCAAACAGAACGTACGTCTGCTGGAGTGCGGCGAGTGGCCAGCCGAGCGCGCTGCCGGTTGGGACTTCAAGCGCGTCAACGGTGGCCTGCTGGTGCAAAGCCGCGATATCGGCATGATCACCGCCGATGACCTGAAGATCGTCACCAAGCGTGCCCCGACCGAGCAAGAGATCCACGACCTGGTATTCGCCTGGAAAGTGGCCAAGTTCGTCAAGTCCAACGCCATTGTCTACGCCAAGCAGCGCCAGACCATCGGCGTCGGCGCCGGCCAGATGAGCCGCGTCAACTCCGCCCGCATCGCTGCAATCAAGGCTGAGCACGCTGGCCTGCAGGTGCAGGGCGCGGTCATGGCATCGGATGCATTCTTCCCGTTCCGTGACGGCATCGACAATGCAGCTAAAGTGGGTATCAGCGCCGTGATCCAGCCGGGTGGTTCGATGCGTGATGCTGAAGTCATCGCTGCTGCCGACGAGGCCGGCATCGCGATGGTCTTCACTGGCATGCGCCACTTCCGCCACTAATTACGCGGATCCCGAGGCAAGTCGAGATCCTGTGGGAGCGGGCTTGCCCGCGAATACGATGGTGGATTCACCGCCGCATTCGCGGGCAAGCCCGCTCCCACAGTGTTCGGCGCAAGCCACGGGATCACTTGAATCGAGGTTTTGACATGAAAGTTTTGATCATCGGCAGCGGTGGCCGTGAGCACGCCCTGGCCTGGAAAGTCGCCCAGGACCCACGCGTCGAGAAAGTCTTCGTTGCCCCGGGCAACGCCGGTACCGCCATTGAAGCCAAGTGCGAGAACGTCGCCATCGACGTGTGCGCCCTGGAGCAATTGGCCGACTTCGCCGAGAAAAACGTCGACCTGACCATCGTCGGCCCGGAAGCACCGCTGGTTATCGGTGTGGTCGACCTGTTCCGCAGCCGCGGCCTGGACTGCTTCGGCCCAACCAAGGGCGCGGCCCAGCTGGAAGGCTCCAAGGCCTTCACCAAGGATTTCCTGGCGCGTCACAAGATCCCGACCGCCGACTACCAGAATTTCACCGAGATCGAGCCAGCCCTGGCCTACCTGCAGGAAAAGGGCGCGCCGATTGTGATCAAGGCCGACGGCCTGGCTGCGGGCAAGGGCGTAATCGTCGCCATGACCCTGGAAGAAGCCGAAGCCGCCGTGCGTGACATGCTGGCTGGCAACGCCTTCGGTGAAGCAGGTTCGCGTGTCGTGATCGAAGAGTTTCTCGACGGCGAGGAAGCCAGCTTCATCGTCATGGTCGACGGCCACAATGTGCTGCCCATGGCCACCAGCCAGGACCACAAGCGCGTCGGCGACCAGGATACCGGCCCGAACACGGGCGGCATGGGCGCCTACTCCCCTGCCCCGGTCGTTACCGCCGACGTGCACCAGCGCGTGATGGACCAGGTGATCTGGCCAACCGTGCGCGGCATGGCCGAGGAAGGCAACGTCTACACCGGCTTCCTCTACGCCGGCCTGATGATCGACAAGGCGGGCAACCCCAAGGTCATCGAGTTCAACTGCCGCTTCGGCGACCCGGAAACCCAGCCGGTCATGCTGCGCCTGGAGTCGAGCCTGGTCCTGCTGGTGGAAGCCGCATTCGCCAAGGCACTGGACAAGGTCGAAGCACAGTGGGACCCGCGCCCGAGCCTGGGCGTGGTCCTGGCAGCGGGCGGTTACCCGGGCGACTACGCCAAGGGCGACGTGATCAACGGCCTGGACGCTGCCGCCAAGATCGAAGGCAAGGTATTCCATGCCGGTACTGCGCTCAAGGATGGCAAGGTAACCACCAACGGCGGGCGCGTGCTGTGTGCCACCGCCATGGGCAGCACCGTTGCCGACGCGCAGCAGCAGGCTTATCGCCTGGCCAAGGAAGTCAGCTGGAACGGCAGCTTCTACCGTTCCGACATCGGCTATCGGGCCATCGCCCGCGAGCGCGGTGAGCACCAGCAGTAAGTACTACCGGTATGCCGTAGCGGTTTCAGCCTGCGGCATCCGGCTCGTCGACAGGGCCCGGAATGGGCCTTGCCTTCGACTTGGCGCGCCGCGCATAGTGAGTACCCGGCACATCGGCCAAGAAGGGATTTCGTAGTGCGTCGGCTTCGGATTGCCTCAGCTCTGATCGTCAGCTTGCTGACCCTGCTCTGCATGTTTCCGGCTGCGGCCGAACATGACGGTGGCTGGACCGTTCTGCTCGACGAACAGGCCAACCTGCAACTGAGCGATGTGCGCTCCGAGCGCTATCGCAACCAGTTCAGCCCACTGCCTCTCGCCGACCTTGATGCTGCCCCGGCTGGACAGGCCTTGTGGCTGCACTATCGTCTGGCACCAGGTGACCAGGAGCAGCTGCTGCGGGTATTTGCCCCGGACCTTTCTGGCCTGGACCTCTACGCCCTCGAAGGCGAACAACTTCTGCGTCAGCTGCACCACGGGCGCCAGGCCGGCAATGCCAGCCCGACCCTGCGTGGCAGCGACCATGTATTGCCCCTGCCCAACAGCAGGCAACCGCTGGACATCTACCTGCGCCTGGTCTCAGAGCACCAGCTGCGTCCGGCCATCAGCCTTGAGCCTGCGGCCGAGGCAGCCTCGGATCAACGCCAGCCGCTGCTGTTCGGCATGCTGTTCGGCGGCCTGATCATGCTGATCATGCACAACCTGATCCGCTTCCTCTACACCCGCTCCAGCACCACCCTGATCCTGGCGCTGTACCACGGCCTGATGCTGCTCAGCGGCCTGATCCTGCTGAACCTCAGCGGCCCTTGGTGGCATGTGTGGCACAGTGCGCAAACGCCTGCCGCCTATCTGACGCTGGTCCTGGCCGGCCTGTCCGGGTTGTATTTCACTCAACATTTCTTTTCGCCGTGCAATTCGCCCCGGCTTAACCGCCTGCTGCAGGGTGAGATGCTGATTGTCGGGCTCAGTGGCCTGGTGCTGCTGTTCGTCGATACCCTGCCACTGAACCTGATGACCTACGCCCTGATGGCGCTGGGCAGCGTGAGCATGCTGCTGGTCAGCAGCTACCACTGGTACAAGGGTTATGCGCCCGGACGCCTGTTCAGCCTGGCCATGGTGGTGTTCAACCTCGGAGGCCTGGTACTGCTGCCAGCCCTGCTGGGCCTGACACGCACCTCGACACCCTGGCTGCTGTGTATCCTGCTGGGCCTGACCGTGGTCAGTGGCCTGCTGCTCAACCTGGCGGTCAGTGAACGGCTGCGGCGCATAAGCGAGGAGCGTTTCAGCGCCAGCCGTGCACTGGCCGCCAGCGATGCGGAAATCAACGCCAAAGCCGAGTTCCTGGCCAAGATCAGCCACGAAATCCGCACCCCGATGAACGGCGTGCTCGGTATGACTGAACTGCTGCTGGGCACACCGCTGTCGGTGAAGCAACGAGATTATGTGCAGACCATCCACAGCGCGGGCAACGAGCTGCTGACGCTGATCAACGAAATTCTGGACATTTCCAAGCTGGAATCCCGGCAGATCGAGCTGGATGACGTGCAGTTCGACCTTAACGCGCTGATCGAGGATTGCCTGAACATCTTCCGCGCCAAGGCCGAGCAACAGAACATCGAGCTGATCAGCTTCACCCAGCCACAAGTACCGCGGGTCATCAGCGGAGACCCGACGCGTCTGCGCCAGGCCTTGTCGAGCCTGCTGGAAAACGCCCTGAAAAACACCGACCAGGGCGAGATCCTGCTGGTGGTGGCGCTGGATCAACGCGGCGAGGTGCCACGCCTGCGTATCGCCGTGCAGGACAGCGGCGAACCGTTGCCCGCCGCCGACCGTGAAGCCTTGCTGCAGGCCGAGTTGCACAGCCACCACTTCCTTTCCAGCAACAAGCTGGGCGGCCATCTGGGGCTGGTCATCGCCAAACAGCTGATCGGTCTGATGCAGGGCGAGTTCGGCATCAAGAGCAGCACCGGCATGGGCAACACCTTGTGGCTGACCTTGCCGCTGGACCCTTCGCGCCTGGAACAGCCACCGGCGGACCTCGACAGCCCGCTGCGCGATGCCCGCGTGCTGGTGGTCGACGACAACGACACGTGCCGCAAGGTGCTTGTACAGCAGTGCAGCGCCTGGGGCATGAACGTCAGCGCGGTGCCGTCAGGCAAGGAGGCTCTGGCCCTTTTGCGCACCAAGGCACACCTGCGCGACTACTTCGACGCGGTGCTGCTGGACCAGAACATGCCCGGCATGACCGGCATGCAGCTGGCCGCCAAGATCAAGGAAGACCCGAGCCTGAACCACGACATTTTGGTGGTGATGCTCACCGGCATCAGCAATGCGCCGAGCAAAGTCATCGCGCACAACGCCGGGGTCAAGCGAATACTGGCCAAACCGGTGGCCGGTTATACATTGAAGACCACCCTGGCCGAGGAGCTGGCCCAGCGCGGCCGCGAACAGGCGATGCCTGCCAGCCTGCCTGGCATCCCGCAGGCGCTGGACCTGCCAGGCGACTTCCGCGTGCTGGTCGCCGAAGACAACAGCATCTCGACCAAGGTGATCCGCAGCATGCTCGGCAAGCTCAACCTCAAGCCCGATACCGCCTGCAATGGCGAAGAGGCCTTGCAGGCGATGAAAGCGCAGCATTATGACCTGGTGTTGATGGACTGCGAGATGCCGATACTGGACGGTTTCTCGGCCACCCAGCAGTTGCGGGCCTGGGAAGCTGAAAACCAGCGCCAGCGCACGCCGGTGGTGGCACTGACAGCGCACATACTGGCCGAACACAAGGAGCGCGCGCGGCTGGCAGGCATGGACGGACACATGGCCAAGCCGGTGGAGTTGTCGCAGTTGCGTGAGCTGATTCAATACTGGGCCAATCACCGGGAAGCCAAGGTGGACCCGGCACATACGTCCTGACCGATATCCAATGCTCTTGCAGGAGCGGCCTCGCGACACAAGGCCGCGCCGGCATAAACCCAAGGAACACTGCTCATGCTCCATGAGTTGTTCAGCGTCTACCTGAAAATGCTCGTGCTCTACAGCCCGTTCTTCGTGCTGTCGTGTTTCATCAGCCTGACCCGCGGCCACTCCAGCAAGGAGCGCAAGCAACTGGCCTGGAAGGTCGCGTTCGCAGCCTTGGTCGCCAGCGTGATGCTCTACCTGTTCGGGCGCGCGATCTTCGGAATTTTCGGCATCACCGCCGATGCCTTCCGCATCGGTGCCGGCAGCGTGCTGTTCATTTCGGCCCTGGGCATGGCCCAGGGCAAGCCGGCGGTACAGGCAGACAACGTTCAGCAGGATGTGACCATCGTACCGCTGACCATTCCGCTGACCGTTGGCCCCGGCACCATCGGTGCCCTGCTGGTGATGGGGGTGAGCCAGCCGCACTGGGATGAAAAACTGCTGGCCATCGTCAGCATTGCCCTGGCCAGCTTTACCGTAGGCCTGGTGCTGTATCTATCGCACGGTATCGAGCGCCTGCTCGGCGACCAGGGCTTGCAAATCGTCAGCCGCCTGATGGGCCTATTCGTCTGCGCCCTGGCAGCACAGATCATCTTTACCGGGATTCGCGGTTACCTGCTGCCCTAGGGTGCAGAGCCTACAACTGCAGCTCAAGGATAGCCTTGCCATTTTGCTTGTCGACACTGGCCTGGGCCCGCTTGCGGTAGTCTTCGCGGAACCCTTGCAAGTTGAAGTGGATCACTTCGACTCGCATGTCCAGGAGTTTTACTTCACTGTTCAACTGCATGAACAAGAAGCCCTTGGAGGTCTTTTTCATCGACATTTCCATGTGCACCAACACCATGTCGATGAAGCCGCTCGACTGTTGTGAGCAAGGCAGCAACTGAAAGCGCCCGACCGCTTTGGAGACTGCCCTGGATTCAAACGCGGTCAGTGCCTGGCTGTCATTGCGCAGCGCCTGAAGCGACGACTGGGCAGATTGATAATGGCCGGCGGAGCCTTTCTGGCGAATCTGGGCAAGCGCCTGATCGGCAAGGCTGGCCCTGTCCGGCCCCGGTCGAGTCGCCGTGGGCGCGAGCTTGCCATCAAAGCCCAGAAACGCAAGGTTACGCCAGTAGTTCCTGAACCAGTCCGGCTCCAGGCCTTCGTTGAAGTCCCCCCAGGCAACTTGCTGGGCAAACGCATTGGCCAACAGGATGTCGTCACGGGCTTCGCGACTAACACCTGGCAAGAATGACAGCAGGCTGCTGTGGACGAGTTTGCCACTGGCGGCACCTTGATTGAACTCACTCATTTTCGACTCCTGAGGTAGTGGCAAGTTTGACCTGGCTGCGGTACTGCAATTGCTTGACCTTGATAGCGTCATGCAAGCCCGGACTTATCGAACTGATCACTTTTTCATGGGTGAAATAATTGGCATCGAACTGCTGAGTGGCCTGGGCACTTGAAAGATTCAGCGGCTGCCACAGCCAATCCATCGCCAGATGCTCTGCTGTGCTAAAGCCCAACTCGGTACTGATGACGCCTGAATCGGCCAGTATCAGGCGCAACTCCATACGAACATGGCTCACGCCTTTATCGTCCGGGGGCCGAACACATTCCGCCCATAACAACTGTTCAATGGCATCGTCTGGTTGGGCGGAGTAGGCGTCGAGGCATGTGGCTACCGGCCCCTGCAGGGCGCTGGGCACACCTGCCAAAAGCTTGGCCCGCAGCATGTTCCAGGGTTCACAGGCCACTGCGGTTGCAGCAGGCACGGCGCCGGAATGCAAGGTCGCGACAGTGCAGCCGAAGTTACCCTGAATTCGCAGATAGTCCTTGTGCCAATCAGCGTCCTGAATGGCGTGCCCCTTGTTAGCGGTCAGGTAGGCTGCCAGCTGAACATCCAACAGTGCTTCTGCTCGTGAAGCACTGACATTGTTGTCGATCAATACCAGGCTATTGCCGTTCAACCACAAAGTGTAATTGGCTTGCATCAGTATGCCCTCCAGGCCCGTCGACGCCGTGTCGACAGGCCAACTTCATGGTCAGAGTTCCAGTGCCAGCAGGACCTGCAGGGCATTGTCGTCAAGTTTGGTTTCTACAATGGCGCGAACTTTGTCGTATCGGCGGCTATCGAAATTCAACACCGCACCACAGGCAAAATTGGAGGTGCCACTGCTTTCCCATTTGGCCAGGAGATAGTTGGCAGACTTGTCAGGCTTGGCGTCGGTCTGGATCGCACTGACCAGCATCGCCACCTGCCCTTCGCCGGTTTGCTCGCACTTGACCAGGCTCAGCTCGGTTCGGTCATCTTCCACCGACTTGCGATTGAGCAACTCGACGTTTTTGGTACTGGCGGCCAAGGCTGAAACAACCGTTTTGCCGAGATTGTCCAGGGCCATTGCTACATCGCCAGTGAAAGCGCCATATGCTGCCTGCAGGCCCTTGCCCAGCAGGTTGCTGATCTCAAGGTGCATATTGCGTTCAGTGAGCTGCTGTACGTCGACATTGGTTGACGCCCAGCCCAATTTGGACATCAGGTAGATGTAGTGCTTGAACCAAAGCTGCGTTTCACGCATAGGGTCATGCTGCCTGTTGGCACCTTGCGTAGCCAAGGCATGACAAGCCTTTGCAGCATCGCGGTTTAGCTCACTCATTTGGTCGGGGAACACGAACAGATTCTTGTCCGGCAGAACCTGAAGCTGCAGCTTCTCTTTATCGGTCGTCATGGGAAAGGTCTCCAGGAAGGGTACGGTTGGAGCCAAATAGCTCCAGCCGAAAACCTACCTGTGACCTTTACCTCAATCTGCCACGAAGCAGTTCCTCATCTGCCCGCGCTGCCGCCGCTTACGGCTTTGCGCCATACCAGCGCGGGGTATAGACCCAAACCCCGCCAGCTGCGCGGTCGAAAGTGCAGGTAGCGGACGATCCAACCAGCACCATGGTGCGCATGTCGACCATTTCTGGCAGCAGTTCGGCCAGGGTGACTACCTTCAGTGTCTGCCCCGGCCTACCGATGTCACGGCCAAGGACTACAGGCGTGTTCCCGTCACGGTGGCGGCGCACAACCTCCAGGGCCACACCGAGCTGGTGCGGCCTGGCCTTGGAGATCGGGTTGTAGAAGGCCAGCACCAGGTCGGCCTGGGCAGCCAGGTCCAGGCGCTTTTCAATGATCGACCAGGGCTTGAGGTTGTCCGACAGCGACATCACGCAGAAGTCATGCCCCAGCGGTGCACCTGCCTGGGCGGCGGTTGCCAGCGAGGCTGAAACCCCCGGCAAGATCTGCAGGTCGACGCGATGCCAGGCAGGGTCACTGGATTCGTGCAATGCTTCGAGCACCGCAGCGGCCATGGCGAAAACGCCCGGGTCGCCTGACGACACCACCACCACCGAACGGCCTTGGGCCGCCAGTTCGAAGGCATGTCGGGCGCGCTGCATCTCTTCGCGGTTGTCGGTGCAGTGCAGCACCTGGTCGCCGCGAAACGGGCCAGCCATGCGCACGTAAGTTTCGTAACCGAGCACATCTTCGGCCTGCGCAAGTTCGGCCTTGACCGTCGGCACCATCAGTTCCGCCGCACCAGGGCCAAGGCCGATGACCGCCAGGCGACCGCGACGGCGGCCGACCTGCACTACGTCGACCGGGGCAGGCGCCACCGCGACCACGACTTCTTCAAGCGCTATCAACTCGGCATCGGGCACCGCCGCAGCGACCATGCTGGCCACATCGCCAGGGCCGGTGGCAAAGCGCAGGGGTACACCCAGGGCCTGCGCAGCTTCGTGCAGGGCGCTGTCGGCCATGGTTCGCTCGTCGGCCAGCACGCAGGCAACCGAGGGCTCGGCGATGCCGGCCTGCTGCAGTGCTGCGCGAATACTGCGCAGATTGCCACCTGCAACGCCCACGACCACCTGGCGCGGGTGGATAAGCAGCTCGTCGCGGTTGGCCGGACGCGCCTGATGCCCCACATGGATGGTGCGCTGCGCCGCTTCGCTGGCGGGCAACTGCGCCAGCTGCAGCCACGGTGCGTTACCTTCGATACGCACGGACTCACCTGCCAGCAGGTCGGATACAAAGCGCTTGCCTTGCTCGATGTCCGCCAATGCATAGCCCTGCGGCGGGTTCAGCAGGCAAGTACCGAAGCGCAGCTCGCCACTGGTGGTGATGGCGGCGGAAACGCCCAGCGCGTCAGCGATTTCGCGCGCCATCACGTTCACCCCGCCGAGGCCGCCGAGCAACGGCACTACCGCGCTACCATCCTCGGCCACGGCCAGTACCGGCGGCTCGCTGCCCTTCTCGCTGAGCAGGCTGGCCAGGCTGCGGATGACGATACCCGCGGCGCACAACGCGATGATCGGCGTGTCTTGCTGGTACAACCCGCGAAGGGTATCGCCGAACGACACGTACGACTGGTCCGCACCCTCGACACGCCCCTCGAGGCCATGGATCGTGGCCTGCGGATAACAGGCCTGGATACGCTGCGCCGTCGCCAGGCTGCCCGGGCCGAGAATGACGATGGCTGGTGCCTTGTGCATGTTCAGCCCTGCCATTTTTCCCCCGGCACGATGATCAACGAGAAGTACGGCGACGACTGCGGGTCGACCTGGTCCAGCGGCACGATCTTCTGGTTGGCCATGGTCGCCCGTTCCACATACAGTGCACGCCTGTCCAGGCCCAGTTCGGCCAGCACTTCGCGCACCTTGGGGAAGTTGCGCCCAAGTTTCATGATCACCGCTGCATCGGCGTCGGCCAGACGGCGCTTGAGCTCTTGAGCGGGCAACACGCCGGACAACACCGACAGGCTCTGGTTACGGTACACCAGCGGTGCCCCCAGCACCGAAGCGCCACCGAGCATGGAGCAGACACCGGGAATCACTTCTGCCTCGTAGCGCTGCGCCAGGCGGTCATGCAAGTACATGTAGGAGCCATAGAAGAACGGGTCGCCTTCGCAAATCACCGCCACGTCGCGGCCGGCATCCAGGTGCTCGGCCACCTGTACGCTGGCTTCGTCGTAGAAGTCGCTGATCACTTGCTCATAGGACAGCGGCGCCGGCAGCACTTCGGTGGTGACCGGGTAGACCAGCGGCAGCAAGGTCTGCTCGGGCTGCAGGTGCGCCTCGATAATGCCGAAGGCGTTGCCACGCTTGCCCTTGGCCACGAAGTAGCCGACCACCGGCGCCTCACGCAACAGGCGCAGGGCCTTGAGGGTAATCAGTTCAGGATCGCCAGGGCCCACGCCCAGGCCAAGCAGTCGTCCGCGCGGGGCCATCATTCCACCTCCGTGGCCAGGGCGTTGACCGCCGCGGCGGCCATCGCGCTGCCGCCCAGGCGGCCTTGCATGATCACGAACGGCACGCCACGGCTGTCGGCGGCGAGCATGGCCTTGGACTCGGCAGCGCCGACGAAACCGACCGGGAAACCGAGGATCAGCGCCGGCTTGGGTGCACCGGCGTCGAGCATTTCCAACAGGTAGAACAGCGCAGTAGGGGCATTGCCGATGACCACCACGCTGCCCTCCAGGTAAGGGCGCCACAGCTCCAGGGCTACGGCGGAGCGTGTGTTGCCGGCGTCTTTGGCCAGGCCCGGCACGCTGGGGTCACGCAGGGTGCAGATGACTTTGTTGTCAGCTGGCAAGCGCGCCCGGGTGATCCCTTCGGCCACCATGTGCGCATCGCAGAGGATCGGCGCGCCGTTGAGCAGCGCCTCGCGCCCGGCCCGGCCGGCACCGTCGGAGAACTGCAGGCCATCGATGGCGTCGACCATGCCACAGGCGTGGATCACGCGCACGGCGAGCTTTTCAAGGTCTGCGGGGATCCGCTCGAGTCGGGCTTCCTCACGGATGATCCGGAAGGAGTTGCGATAGATCTCCTGACCATCGCGGATGTAGTCAATCATCAAGGTGCTCCGTCGGCAGGTCGAGCATGGCGCCTGCTTCATTCAAGGTAAGGTCGGTGGCGCGCAGGGCACCGAAACCCGGCTGGCGCGCATCACGCAGGTACAGGTCGTAACGGCCCGGCGAACGGGCCAGCAAAGTGGCCGGGGCAACATGGGCCACGGCGCAGGAACGGGGGCAGCCGGACAGGTGCACGCTGGCCGGCACGCCAGGGCCCAGCAGCGCGGCCAGGACAACGGCGTCAGCCTTGGTCTCGGCAAGGGCCTTGGCGCAGCCGCTGGCACCGGTGCAGGCGCTTATACGCGCCAGGGGCTCACGGTCGTGGCACAGCAACCCCAGCGCAGACAGTTCGGCCAGGGCCTGATCGAGGTGTTGTTCTTGCAGGTTGGTCAGCACCAGGCTTTGCCAGGGGCTAAGGCGCATGCTGGCATCGCCCAGTTCACGGGCAATACGTGCGGCGCCACGCAGCATCGCGGGGGTCAGGCGGCCTTGCGGCGGGGCAACGCCAAGGGCAATACCCTGCGCCTGGGGCAACCTGCCCAACCACGAGGCGCGGTGCTGTTCACGCCGCCAGGTGAGCACGGCGGCATCGCGGCGGATATCCAGGCCGAGCTCAGCGACAAAATCGGCTGTCGGGTACACCTCAAGCAGGTGGCGCATGCGCGTCTGCGTCGGGGATGCCAGATCGAGGAAGCGCTCCAGCACGGCGCGCACCAGCATCAGACCCTGCGTCAGCGGCACCGCACCGAGCGCCTGGCCCTCTGCCGGGCACCCTGCCAGGCCAAACGCCAGCCAGGTCTGCTGGTCCAGGTGCAGGGGCGACAGCCACAGGTCATGGGGGTGTTCGAGCATCGCCAGGCGCTCGCCTGCATCCAGCTGCACAGCGAACTTGGCCGACAGCTGGTGAAAGCGCGGGGTGCCTTCCAACAGGTCGAGGATCTGCCCGGCCAGCGGCCTGGCGTCCAGCAGCATGAGCGGGTCATGCCCGGCCAGTGGGCTGAGCATCACGTTGCGCACATCGTCACCCGCGGCATCGCGTGGTCCCAGGCCGGCTGCGAGCAGTGCCTCGACCAAAGCGCGATGCTCGCTGCCAATGCCGCGAACCTGCAGGTTGCCACGGTTGGTGGCCTCGATCACGCCGCCAGCAAAGCGCTCGGCCGCCGCCGCCACGGCTTCGGCCTGCTCGGCCAGCAGCAGGCCACCCGGCAGCTTGATACGGCAGATGCCGCCATCACGGGCACTGACGATGCGCCACAACCCCGGGCAGGCCGAGGGACGGGGGATGACAGTGGGGGCTTCGGCCTGGGTCAATGGGGTGTCCGGCAATCTGTGAAAGTGCGCTTGAGTGTAGAAGGCGCGGTATTATGCCTGCTTTGTCCGGCGGCATGAAAAGCCGGTGGTCGAGCATCCTCGGCGATCAAGTAGAAATTCAGGACCGCGTCGCCTTCTTCGCGGGCTCGCCCGCTCCCACAGGATCACTGCAGGCTGCACATGCTGCACTGTACCTGTAGGAGCGGGCTTGCCCGCGAAGGGGCGCGAAGCGGCCCCAAAAATGGCGGATTGAAATACATGACACCCTGGCTGACAGTAGTAGGCATCGGCGAAGACGGCTTCAGCGGCCTGGGCAAACAGGCCCGGCGCGCCCTGCTGGGCGCTGGCCGGGTCTTCGGCAGCCCGCGCCAGCTGGCCTTGCTGCCACGTTGCGTGACCGCTGAACAGTTGGCCTGGCCCAGCCCGTTCTCGCTGGCCCCAGTGCTGGCCCTTCGCGGCGAGCCGGTGTGCGTGCTGGCCAGCGGTGACCCTATGTTCTACGGCGTCGGCGCCAGCCTGGCACGCCAGGTGCCTGCTGCAGAAATGCGCGTGTTGTCGCTGCCCTCTTCCTGCGCCCTGGCCGCTGCCCGCCTGGGCTGGCCGCTGCAGGACCTGCAGGTGGTGTCGCTGGTGGCCCGCCCCCTGGCAGCGCTCAATGCCCACTTGTACAGCGGCATGCGCCTGCTGGTGCTGAGCAACGATGGCGACAGCCCGGCGGCAATTGCCGCGCAACTGCGCGAGCACGGCTTCGGCCCTAGCCGCCTGCAGGTGTTCGAGCACCTGGGGGGCGTGGACGAACGTGCACTGGCCGGCACCGCCCAGGACTGGCCGCACACCGGTATCGCGGCGCTCAACCTGGTCGCCATCGAATGCCTGGCTACATCGGATGCCCCCCGCCTGCACCGGCTGGCCGGGCTGCCAGACGCCGCATACCGGCACGATGGCCAGTTGACCAAGCGTGATGTCCGCGCCATCACCCTGGCGCGCCTGGCACCGCAGCCTGGCGAACTGTTGTGGGATGTGGGCGCGGGCTGCGGCTCGATCGGCATCGAATGGATGCGCGCCCACCCGGCATGCCGCGCGCTGGCCATCGAGGCCGACGAAGGCCGCCAGGGTTTGATCGAGCAAAACCGCGATGCATTGGGTGTACCCGGCCTGCAACTGATTCGCGGCAAGGCGCCAGCGGCGCTGCAAGGCCTGGAACAACCGGATGCAATCTTCATTGGAGGCGGCGTTACCCGCACAGGTGTACTGGACCTGTGCTGGGCAAGCCTGCGCCCCGGCGGCCGCCTGGTGGCCAACGCCGTCACCCTGCAAAGCGAACTGGCCCTCGCGCACTTTCGCGAACAGCACGGTGGTGAGCTGACCCGCATCCATGTCGCGCATGCCCAGCCCTTGGGTGCATTCGACACTTGGCGCCAGGCGCTGCCGATCACCCTTCTCGAAGTACTGAAACCCGCCGATGCGTGAAGAAACCCGCGAACAGCCCGCGCCTCTGCGCAGCGGCCTTACCACCGGCAGCTGCGCCACCGCCACCAGCCTGGCAGCGGCCAAGCTGCTGCTCACCGGGCAGCGTAACGATGCGGTGGACATCACCCTGCCCAAAGGCAAGGTCGTGCAGATGCGCCTGGAATTCTGCCGCCTGATCGGCGAGTGCGCCGAAGCCGGCACCCTCAAGGATGCAGGTGACGACCCGGACGTGACCCACGGTGCCCTGGTCTATAGCCAGGTGCGCCTGCTGGCGGAACCTGGCATTGGTTTTGTCGCCGGCAGCGGCGTGGGCACGGTGACCCGGCCGGGGCTGGTGCTGGCTGTGGGTGAACCGGCCATCAACCCGGTGCCTCGGCGCATGATCAGTGAACACCTGCAACACCTGGCCGACGCGTGTGGCTACCTTGGCGGCTTCGAGGTCACGGTCAATGTGCAAGGTGGCGAGCAGCTGGCCCTGAAAACCATGAACCCGCGTCTGGGCATTCTCGGTGGGCTGTCGATCCTCGGCACCAGCGGCATCGTGCGGCCGTTCTCCTGCGCGGCCTACATTGCCTCGATCCACCAAGGCATCGACGTGGCCCACACCAATGGCTACACGCACATAGCCGCGTGCACCGGCAATGCCAGCGAAGACACCATGCGCCGCGTCTACGGTCTGCCGGAAATCGCCCTGATCGAAATGGGCGATTTCGTCGGCGCGGTGCTCAAGCACCTGCGCAAGGTACCGGTGCCGCGCCTGACCCTGTGCGGCGGCTTCGGCAAGATCAGCAAACTGGCCGCCGGGCACATGGACCTGCACAGCCGTCACTCCAGCATCGACTTGCCGCAACTGGCAGGTTGGGCCGCAGACATTGGCGCTGACGAGGCGTTGCAGGCTGCCATCAGCGGCGCCAACACCAGCCAGCAAGCGCTCGCCCTGGCTCATGCGGCCGGCATTGCCCTGGGTGACGCGGTGTGTGCCCACGCCCTGGCCTTCGCCCGTAGCGTCGTGCCGGCGCAGGTGCACGTGGAAGTGTTCGCCATCGACCGCCAAGGCGGCATCGTCGGCCAGGCGGGTGTGCAATGACTGCGCGCATCCTGTTGCTGGGAGGGGTCACTGAAGCCCTGGCGATGGCCCGCCAACTCGGGCCTCGACATGTCTACAGCCTGGCCGGTATCGGCCGCGTGCCCCAGGGCTTGCAATGCCAGGTGCGGGTCGGGGGCTATGGCGGTGTCGAGGGCCTGACCCGTTACCTGCGCGAAGCGGGCATCACCCTGCTGATCGACGCCACCCACCCCTATGCCGCGCAAATCAGCCGCAATGCCGCCAGCGCCGCACGCAACGCCGGCATCCCGTGCTGGGCCTTGCGTCGTCCCGCCTGGCAGGCGCAAGCAGGGGACGACTGGCGAGAAGTCGAGGATTGGGCAGGGTTGATCGAAGCACTGAAGCCGTTCCGCAGGCCACTGTTCACGCTAGGACGCGAGCCGCTGCAGCACCTGGACGAGATTCCGCCGGAGCAGTTCTGGACCTTGCGTGCGCTGGAGGCGTGCCCTGGCAACGAGCGCTGTGAAGTGATTGGCGCACGTGGGCCGTTCCATATCGAGGATGAGCGGGCGTTGTTCCAGCGCCGCCACATCGATGTGCTGATCAGCAAGAACAGCGGCAGTGTGGCGACCGAGCCGAAGCTGGAAGTGGCGCGGGAGCTTGGCGTGCCGGTGCTTGTCCTGAAACGTCCGACGCTGCCGGAGGTGGACCGGGCATTCGACTCACTGACGGATCTGGCCACAGCGCTCGCCCTTTAGGCGCTGCCCTTTCGCAACACAAAGGCACTCCTACAAGGATTTCAGACTTTTCTTCCAACCAACCCAGTGGCCCGTTGCAGATCTGCTGCCTTAAACTCGACGCCCCTCCCCCGGAAGGTTTCACCCATATGGAAATGCAATGGTGGATCTGGCTGGTCTTCGGCATTGCGCTGATCCTGCTTGAACTGGTCCTCCCAACGTTCTTCATACTCTGGTTCGGCATCGGCGCCGTGCTGGTCTCGCTTATCTCGCTCGCCGCACCCAGCCTGCAACTGGACATGCAGGTCCTGCTGTGGGTACTGCTGTCGTCGGCCACCACCGTGCTGTGGTTCAAAGTGTTCCGGCGCAAGCAGCCGGATGTGCGCTGGACCGCCGACAGCGTGATCGGCGAAGTGGGCCTGCTGACCGCTCCCGTGTCGGAGTTCCAGAAAGGCCGCGTACGCTTCCAGAAGCCGATCCTCGGCAACGAAGAATGGACCTGCATCGCCGATAGCCAGATCGCCGCCGGCGAGCGGGTACGCCTGACCGCCATCGAGGGGAACACCGCCCGCGTTATCCGGGCCTGAATCCGCATTAAAAGGAATTTTGCAGCATGACCAGCCTCATCGTCGTCGGCGCCATCGCCCTGTTCGTCCTGATCACCGTGTTCAAGGGGGTGCGCATCGTGCCCCAGGGCGAGGAGTGGATCGTCGAACGCCTGGGTCGCTACCACAGCACCCTCAAGCCGGGCCTGAACATTGTCATCCCCTACATGGACGTTGTCGCCTACCGCCTGCCGACCAAGGACATCATCCTCGATGTGCAGCAGCAGGAAATCATCACCAAGGACAACGCGGTAATCGTCGCCAACGCCCTGTGTTTCGCCAAGGTAGTCGACCCGCAGAAAGCCTCGTATGGTGTGCAGGACTTCTCGTTCGCCGTCACCAGCCTGACCATGACCTCGCTGCGCGCCATCGTCGGTGCAATGGACCTCGACGAGGCGCTGTCCAGCCGCGAGCAGATCAAGGCCCGCCTGCGCGATGCAATGTCCGAGCAGACCGAAGACTGGGGCGTGACCGTGCGCTCGGTGGAGATTCAAGACATCAAACCCTCGGAAAACATGCAGTTGGCCATGGAACGCCAGGCCGCAGCCGAACGTGAGCGCAAGGCCGACGTTACCCGCGCCGAAGGGGCCAAGCAGGCGGCGATCCTCGAAGCAGAGGCGCGCCTGCAGGCGGCCAGGCTGGATGCCGAGGCACAGATCAGCCTGGCCGAGGCCTCGGCGCGCTCGATTTCGCTGGTGAAGGAAGCGGTAGGCAACGAAACCGTACCGGCGATGTACCTATTGGGCGAACGCTATGTGGGCGCGATGGAGAATCTCGCGGGGAGCAGCAATGCCAAGGTGGTGGTGTTGCCGGCTGACCTGCAAGAGACCGTGCGCGGGTTGATGGGCCGCAACAAGGTTTGAGAGTGTCGGGGGCGCTTTGCGCCCCTATCGCGACACAAGGCCCCACAGGACAGCGCAGTATTCGAGGCTGCCGCAATTCTGTGGGAGCGGCCTTGTGTCGCGATGGGCTGCACAGCAGCCCCCATTACCAGACCACCTGCGTCACTTCACCGCACCCCGGCATTTTTACCTATACTCCGCCGTACAATAGCCACCACGATTCCTGACCGGATCTCTCCATGCCCCCACGTCGGCACATTGCCTGGATAGCCTGCCTTGCAGTGCTGTTCAACCTGCTGGCCATGCCGCTGTCTTCTGCTGCGCCCAAGGGCACGGCCGAGCAGCTGCTGTGGGGGGCTTTCTGTTCCAGCATGGCCAACAAGGCCAACGTCGACGTTCAGGCCCTGGCCAAGATCGACCTCGGCCCGCAAAGTGACGACAGCGTCGGCATGATGAACTGCTGGTGCTGCTCCGGTGCCGTGCCGCTGCTGGCCCTGCCCGGCTACCCGCCACAGTTGCACAACCCGCCGACACTGCTCAGCGGGCTGCTGCCGCCACCTGCCAAGTACACACCCACGCCCCGCCAGCTCTGGCCTGGGCTAAACCCTCGTGCCTCTCCGCTAGCCTGAGTTCATCATGCTGTCTGCCTGAACCAGAACGGAAACGGAGATTCACCATGCTCAAGCACGCCCTCGTCATGGCCGCCCTGCTGCTGCCTGGCGCCTTTGCCAATGCCCACGAATACAGCGTGGGTGACCTGCACATTGCCCACCCGTGGTCGCTGCAGTTGCCACCCAACGCGCCTAACGTCGCCGCGTATTTCGTGGTGCACAACAATGGCCAGGCTGATGACCGCCTGCTCAGCGTCGACAGCCCCATCAGCGATGACGCGCAACTTCACGAGCATGCCATGAGCGCCACTGGCGCCATGAAGATGCAACAGGTGCCCAGCGTGGTAGTGCCTGCCGGCAAGGACCTGACCTTTGCCCCCGGTGCCTACCATGTGATGCTGATGCAGCCCAAGGACCGCAGCCTGCTCAGCGACGGCAAACGCTTCCCGTTGACCCTGCACTTCGAAAAGGCCGGCGACATCACCGTCGAAGTGGCCGTACAGAAGCAGGCGCCTGCGGACCAACCGCAAGCCCACGAACACGCGCACTGATACCTGCTGACAGGCACGCGCCATGAGCCTGCCGCGCCACAGCATCGGCCGTACCACCCGCCCTGACCTCAGGCGCGCCGGTGGCGGATGGCTGAGCCTGTTCGCCATGTGGATGATCTTCATCGGCCCGCTGATCTCCCAGTCGATGCCGATGGACCACCACGCGGGCATGAACATGCCGATGGACATGCCGATGGCGGCTGCCCATCAGCATGGCGGCGACGCCCATCACGGCCACGGCGGCGATGGCCAGTTGCATGTGATGTGGGAAAAGTGCGGTTACTGCAGCCTGTTGTTCAACTGCCCGGCCCTGCCCCAGGCCCTCAGCCCGCTCAGCGCCGGCAGCATCGCCCCCACCACCCACCTGCTTGCGCCAACGCACCAGGGCCATGCCCGGCAGGCTGTATTCCCTGGTGCGCGCAGCCGCGCCCCGCCTTCTTCGATCAACGTCTGAAACAACATTTTGCGCACGAAGCCAGGAGGCTTCGCGCTAACTCATGACTGATCGACTGGAATCATTATGTCCGGCTGCACCCCTGTTTTTGCCTTGTCCCTGCGTGGGACCATCGCCGCCCTGTGCGGCTCGCTGCTCGCGCCCATGGCCCTGGCCGCCGGCCCTGGCCATGAAGACCATGTGCACGACGCACCCGAGTTGAGCCCGACGGTGATCACCGCCGTGGCCCCGAGTTCGCCGCTGACTGTGGTCACCAACCCGAAAGACCCGCGCCAGCCAGTGCCGGCCAGCGACGGCGCCGACTACCTGAAGACCATCCCCGGCTTCTCGGCAATCCGTGCTGGCGGTACCAACGGCGACCCGGTATTGCGCGGCATGTTCGGCTCGCGCCTGAACATCCTCACCAACGGCGGCTTGATGCTTGGAGCCTGCCCCAATCGCATGGACGCACCCACGTCCTATATCTCGCCAGAAACCTACGACCGCCTGACCGTGATCAAAGGCCCGCAGAGCGTCATCTGGGGGCCCGGCGGCTCGGCCGGCACCATCCTCTTCGAGCGCGAACCTGAGAAATTCGGCACCCTCGGCAGCCGCGTCAACGCAAGCCTGCTGGCCGGCTCCAACGGCCGCTTCGACAAGGTGCTGGATGCCGCGGCCGGCAACAGTCAGGGCTATGCCCGCTTCGTCGGCAACCAGTCACGCTCGGACGACTACCACGACGGCAACAACGACACCGTGCCGTCGCGCTGGGAAAAGTGGAACGGCGATGTCGCCCTCGGCTGGACACCCGACCAGGACACCTTGCTGGAACTGACTGCCGGCAAGGGTGACGGCGAAGCCCGCTACGCCGGGCGCGGCATGGACGGCTCGCAGTTCAAGCGCGAAAGCCTGGGCCTGCGCTTTGAAAAGTCCAACCTCGGCGAGGTGCTCGACAAGGTCGAGGCGCAGGTCTACTACAACTACGCCGACCATGTGATGGACAACTACAGCCTGCGCACGCCGTCGGGTAGCGGCATGATGGGCATGCCGATGGTCAGCAACGTCGACCGCCGCACCATGGGCGCACGCATCAAAGCCACCTGGCGCTGGGCCGACGTGCAACTGATCAGCGGGATTGACGCGCAAACCAACGAACATCGCCAGCGTGGCGGTATGGGTGTGGACGCACACAAGGGCCAGGCCTGGACCAAGGACGCCGACTTCCACAACTACGGCGCCTTCAGCGAACTGACCTGGTACGTCAGCGGTGAGGACCGCTTGATTACCGGCGCCCGCCTGGACCGCGCCTCGGCGCGTGACTTCCGCAAAACCAGCGCCACCGAAGGCGACACCCGTGCCGACACCTTGCCGAGCGGTTTCATCCGCTACGAGCACGACCTGGCAGCCATTCCGGCCACCACCTACATCGGTCTCGGCCATGCCCAGCGCTTCCCCGACTACTGGGAGCTGTTTTCACCCAAGCTGGCACCACCCGGGGCAGCCAATGCCTTCGACGGCATCAAGCCAGAGAAAACCACCCAGCTCGACTTCGGCATCCAGTACCGCACCGAGCGCCTGGAGGCCTGGGCTTCGGGCTATGTCGGGCAGATTCGCGACTACATCCTGTTCGACTACCGCACCGGCATGATGGGCATGAGCACCTCCCAGGCGCAAAACATCGACGCCCGCATCATGGGTGGCGAACTGGGCGCCGCCTACCAGCTGACTGACAACTGGAAGGCCGACGCCACGCTTGCCTACGCTTGGGGCAAGAACAGCAGTGACGGCAAGGCGCTACCTCAAATGCCTCCCCTGGAAAGCCGCCTGGGCCTGACCTACAGCCGCGACGTGTGGAGCGTCGGCGCACTGTGGCGGCTGGTGGCGGCGCAAAACCGCATTGCCGAAAACCAAGGGAACGTCGTCGGCAAGGACTACGACAAGAGCGCCGGCTTCGGCGTGTTCTCCCTGAACGGCGCCTACAAGGTGAACAACAACCTCAAGCTCAGCGCAGGGGTCGACAACCTGTTCGACAAAACCTACGCCGAGCACTTGAACCTGGCCGGGAACGCCGGGTTCGGCTACCCGGCTACAGATCCACAGCCGGTCAATGAGCCAGGCAGGACCTTCTGGACCAAGGTCGACTTCAGCTTCTGACAACAACGGGCGCAGCTTCGGTTGCGCCTTTCAGCTGGTCAAAAAAGGAGGTTCCCATGAGAGGAACACGCGTCTCTTTCTATAACCTGGCCTGGCGTTGGCATTTTTATGCGGGGCTGTTCGTGGCCCCGTTCATGATCCTGTTGGCAATCACCGGGATCATCTACTTGTTCAAGCCCCAGCTCGACCCGCTGCTGTACCGCGACCTGATGGTGGTCGAGGCCGGCCAGCACCGGCAGGGCGCAGACACGATGCTGGCTGAAGTGCGCCAAGCCTACCCAAAGGGCCACATCGCCCAGTACTTGCCGCCACTGAACGCCGCGCGCAGTGCGCAGTTCGTGGTGCATGACGGCGGGCGCGAACTGAACGTGTTCGTCGACCCATACAGCGGCAAGGTCCTCGGCGAACAGGACGGCAAGCAGAACCTGCAGGCCATCGCCCGCGCCCTGCATGGCGAGCTGATGGTCGGCACGGTCGGTGACCGGCTGGTGGAACTGGCTGCGGGCTGGGGCATCGTGCTGGTGGTATCGGGCCTGTACCTGTGGTGGCCGCGCGGGCGCAGTGGCGCTGGCGTGCTTTGGCCGCGGCTGTCGGCGCGCGGCCGGCTGTTCTGGCGAGACCTGCACGCGGTAACCGGTTTCTGGGGTTCGGCCTTGCTGTTGTTGATGCTGGTCAGCGGCATGACCTGGACCGGCTTGTGGGGCAAGCAGTACGCTGATTTGTGGAACCGCTTCCCGGCAGCCATGTGGAACGACGTGCCCAAGTCGGACCAGCAGGCGCGTGAGCTGAACAGCGCACACCGCCAGACCGTGCCCTGGGCCATGGAAAACACGCCGATGCCACAGTCCGGTGCACACGCCGAGCACGCCGGGCACCACATGATGTCGGACATGCCCGCAGCGCCCCAGGTGAGCGTGCAGCAAGTCGAAGACATTGCCACTTCGCGTCAGGTCGAGCCGGGCTACAGCATTACCCTGCCCACCACTGCCGACGGGGTGTTCACCATTGCCGTGTTCGCCGACGACCCGCGCAACGACGCCACCCTGCATGTCGACCAATACACCGGCAAGGTTCTGGCCGATGTGCGCTGGCACGACTACAGCCCGGTTGCCCGCGCCACCGAGCTGGGGGTGATGCTGCACGAAGGCAAGATGTTCGGGGCGCTGAACCAGATCATCATCCTGCTGGTGTGCCTGATGATTCTGCTGGGTTCGGTGAGCGGGCTGGTGATGTGGTGGAAGCGCCGTCCTGAAGGCGGCCTGGGCGTACCGCCTCTGCGTCATGACCTGCCACGCTGGAAGGTGGCGGTGGCCGTTATGCTGGTGCTGGGGGTGATGTTCCCGCTGGTGGGGGTGTCGATGGTGGTGATGTGGGGGGTGGATAGTTTGGTGGTGAGGCGCCGCCGGGTCTTGGCCAGCGCTTGAGCCTTG
>NZ_JBICKH010000028.1:0-145738 GCF_043103905.1 Pseudomonas sp. yb_2
CCAGACCACCAGGCCCTGCGCCTCACATCCTAACCAAGGTCAGGTTGCAGATCCGCGTCACGCACCAGCCTTTCCAATGCGACCAGGTCCGGTACCCGCGCCACCTGCTCACCCACCTGCACCGCTGCCAGCTCCAACCTGCCCAGCGCCACATCCACGTAGTTCAGCTGGCTGTCGAGCTTGCACGAGCGCGGAATGTCCTGCAGCAACAGCGCCAGGTAGCGCAAACCGGTATCGCCCAACGCATTGAGCACCACCACGCGAGCCCGCTCGCCGCACGGCGTCTCACCACCGCACGCGGCCTCGAAACCGATCAACGGCAGGCGTTGCTGACGCCAGTCGATCCACCCCAGGTGCCAGGCGGGGTCGCCATGCTGGCACACCAGGTTACGCTGCCCGCTCAACTCGGCCACCGCCACGTTGGGCAACACCAGCGTGCGGTCGCCCAACGGCAGCAACAGCCCGGTCAGGCTGCTGCGCTGGCCGGAAATCAGTTCAAGCATGGGCCTGGCTCCAATGGGCGATGCTCTGCAACAGCAGCGATTCCTGGTACGGCTTGCCCAGGTATTCGTTGACGCCGATGGCCATGGCGCGGTCCCGGTGCTTCTGCCCGGTACGCGAGGTGATCATGATGATCGGCAAGTCTTTCAGCCGTGCGTCACGGCGGATGCGTGTGGCCACCTCGAAGCCGTCCATGCGCGGCATTTCGATGTCCAGCAACAACACGTCGGGCCGGTGCTCTTCCAGCAGGGCCATGGCATCTACACCATCCTTGGCCGTAAGCACGCTCATGCCGTGGCGCTCCAGCAGGCGGCTGGTTACCTTGCGTACGGTTACCGAATCGTCCACCACCATCACCAGCAAGGCACGGCGCGGCGCCGGGCCAAGCAACTGGCGTTGGCTACCGCCACCAGGCAAGCGGGCCAGCCGTCGCTGCTGGCCGCGCAGCTGGCCCAGCAGGTCAAGAATCAGCACCACCCGGCCATCGCCCAGCAGTGTCGCCCCCGATAACCCGGCAACCGCGGCAAACTGCGGCCCCAGGCTTTTCACCACGATCTCGCGGCTGGGCGACAGGCTGTCGGCCTGGATGGCGAACGACTGCTCCTTGGAATGCACCAGCAGCACCGGCAACGGCACGCTCTGCCCCAGCAGCGCGGGGCGCGGCAGGCCTTGCAGCAACTCGCCCAGATAGCGCAGCTCGTATTCGTGGCCGGCATAGACATAGCGCGGCGAGTCCAGCTGGTAGCACGCCGCAAGCTCGGCAGGTGGCACGCGGACGATGCCCTCGATGGTATTGAGCGGAATGGCGTATTGCTCTTCGCCCAGGTGCACCATCAGCGCACGGTTGATCGACACGGTGAACGGCAGGCGGATCAGGAAACGCGCCCCCTTGCCCTGCGCCGACTCGATACTCATCGAGCCACCCAGTTGCTTGACCTCCTCGTGCACCACATCCATGCCCAGCCCGCGCCCGGAAATCTGGGTGATCTTTTCGGCGGTGGAAAAGCCTGGCCGCAGGATGAACTGCAGGATCTCGTGGTCACTCAACTGCGCCTGCGGGTCCAGCAGGCCGCGCTTGATGGCCTTGCGCCGCACCGCCTCCAGGGGCACGCCGGCACCATCATCCGTCATTTCGATGACGATATCGGCGCCCTCATGCAGCAAATTCAGGTGAATGGTGCCCTGCTCCGGCTTGCCGGCGGCCAGGCGCATTGCGCGGCTTTCCAGGCCGTGGTCAACGGCGTTGCGCAGCATATGCTCCAGCGGCGCCACCATACGTTCCAGCACGCTGCGGTCCAGTTCGCCCTCGGCATTGCCAACCACCAGTTCCACCTGCTTGCCCAACTCGCTGGCCACCTGCCGCACCACGCGCTGCAAGCGCGGCACCAGGCGCTCGAACGGCACCATCAGGGTGGCCGTCAGGCCCTCCTGCAACTGGCTGTTCACCCGCGCCTGCTGTTGCAGCAGGCTGTAGGCCTCCTGAGCGCGCTGAGCCAGGGTCTCCTTCAGGTCGAGCAGGTCCGAGGCAGACTCGAAGAGGGCCCGTGACAGCTGCTGCAGCTGGGAGTGGCGGTCCATTTCCAGCGGGTCGAAGTCGTCATAGGCATCGCCTTCGAACTGCTGCCGGCTGGAGATTCGCCCCTGGGTCTCGACATCCAGACGCAGCAACTGATCACGCATGCGCTCGAGTGTGGTCTCCATCTCGTTGAGGGCGAACTGCGCGTCGTTGACCTGTTGCTCGATGCGCCCCCGGATGATCGAGTGCTCGCCTGCCAGGTTACCCAGGTCGTCGAGCAGCTCGGCGTCGACCTTGACCATGTCACCCGGTGCCCGCTCTGGCGCTGCTGCCGGTATTTCGGCGGTGGCAGCTTCTGGCGGCCCCTGGCCCGCGGCACTGTCTGTCAGTGCGGCACTGCTGAAGTTGCGAATGTAGTCGATCAGCGCTGTAGCGGCATGCAGCGGCTGCCCCAGACGCACAGCGTCAAGCATATGCGCCAGCCGGTCGTGGCAGTTTTGCAGCAGTGCGAACAGTGGCGCACTTGGCGGCAATCTACCCGCAGCCAACAGCTCGTAGAGGAACTCCAGTTCGTGGGCCAGGTCGCCGATCGGGGTGATTTCGACCATGCGCGCCACGCCTTTGAGGGTGTGCAGGTCGCGCATCAGGTTGTCCACCTCGACGCTGCTGCGCGGGTCGGCCTGCCAGCGCGCCAGGGCCGCCGCGGCGCTCTCGACGATGTCCGAGCTTTCTTCCAGGAACACTTCCAGCAGCTCTTCGCCGGGGCTTTCCGGCTCCTCGGCAAGCGGCTCGGCCACCTGCGGCTGCAACGGCGGGCGTGGCAACCCCAAGGTATCGGACAGGTCCATGTCCGGGTGCAGTGGTGTGACCGTATCGATGCCCACCAGGCCGGTGGCATCTGGCGCCAGGGCCTGGTCCAGCAGGTTGCGCAGACGGTCGACCAGCTCCGGGCGCGGTGGAATATCCTGCCCGGCCGCCACTTCGTCCAGCATGTCCAGCAAGGCTTCATGGGCCCGCTGCGCCTGGCTGAAGAAGCGGGCATCGGCAGGCAGGCTGCCCTCCTCCACAGCGCCATACAGGTCCAGCAACGCCTCGCACACGTCATCCATCTGCCACAGGTCGGCCAGGTGCGCAGCGTGCCCCAGGGTGGTCATCTGGTCGAGCAGGTTATCCAGAGCGTCACGCTGGCCGGGCTGTTGCTGCCAGCGCGACAACAACGTCTCTGCATCGAGCAGGATGTCCATGGCTTGGGCCAGGAAGCTGGCGACCAACTGCGGATCACGCTTGCTGCGGCCGGCATGGTGCGGGTCTTCATGCAGGCTGGCCAGGCGGCGGTCCACGGCCTGGCCAACCTGCTCGATCAGTTCCGCGGCACCGGGGATGGCGGCCAGGGGCGTGCTATCGAGTTGCGCCAAGCCCAGATGGAACAACGACCGCGCAGCCTCCAGCCATTCCATTTCGGCCATTTGCAGTGGCAGTTGATGGCCCTTGTACTCACGGGCCAGGCGGTCGAAGGCAGTGGCCAGTTCGGCCACCGGCATCACACCGGCCATGGCGGCACTGCCTTTGAGTGTGTGCAAGGCACGCTGCAAGTCATCGCTGACCGGCGTGTCGTGGCCGCCGGTGCTTTGCAGATAAACCTCAAGGCTGGCCAGATGGCCCTGCGCCTCGCTGCGAAAAATGCCCAGCAACTGCGGATCGAGGCCATCGACACCGGCAGCCGCCGGGGCATCGTTTTCGGCCAGGCTGTGCAGATGCCCGGCCAATTGCTCGATTTCAGTCAGTTGCGGCAACTGGCCGGCGGCAAAGTCGGCCAGCAGGTCAGGCAGGTGAACGAACACCTGCTGCAGCGCTACAACCCCTTCCGGGCTGAGCACGCTGCGGCCCTCGAGCACCCGGTTCAGCAGGTGCTCGGCGCCCCAGGCCAGTTCAGCCACCGCCTCGGCATGGACCATGCGGCCGCTGCCTTTGAGTGTATGCAGCGCGCGACGCACTTCACCCAGTGCCTCGCGCTGCTGGTTGTCGGCACGCCAGCGCAGCCAGTGGCGCTCGATTTCCGGCAGCAGTTCGCCCGCCTCGTCAAGGAACACTTGGCGAAGCTCATCATCGATGCCATCGCCATTGCCGTCCTGGTCTGGGCATGCCCCGACCACCGCGCACTGCACACCCAGCGCCGCCAGGCTGGCCCGTGCCATCTCGATAAAGGGTTGGCCATCGGCCAGCGGGTCTGCCGCCCGCCATTGCAGGTAGCATTCGGCAGCGCTCAGTGCCTCGGCCAAGTGCGTCAGCTCATCAATCGGCGGCTCTTCCTCCAGGTGCTGCAACCAACGCTGCACATAGCTTGCGCAGCCGACAAACAGCTCGGCCACGGCGGGCAGCATCAACATGGCCAATGCCCCGCGGATCTGCTGCAACAGCCCCGGCAAGGGCTGCAGGCGTTGCCGCGGCCAGTCGGACTCCAGGTAATCGCCGATCAGATCCTTGGCCTGCTGCAACACGTTCAGCGATTCATTCAGCACCAGCTGGCGTATCTCGGCCAGGTCCGAGCCCGGCAGGCTGCCTTGGCCGTTTTCCTCCAAAGGGCCGACCATGCCGTTCAGGGAGGCTTCCACGTACAACAGAGCCCCCGCCACATCCATCAACACCGCGTCGTCCACCGCCCGCTCGCCCTGAGCCAATGCCTGCAACGCCAGCACCTGGTCGATGATCACCCGCCGCGGTTGCTGAAAGCCCAGTACCGCCAGGGTGTCAGCCACGTGGCGCAACGGCGCCAACAGCGCATCGAGCTGTTCGCGGTGCTGACGGTCGCCGCGCCCGAACTGGTCCAGGCGCTCCTTGATGCGCATCAAGTCATCGCACAGTGCAGTCACCACCGAACGCAGCGCATCGCGCCCCGACCCGGCCTGCAGTTGGTCACGCCAGTTGCCCAGCGACAGGTCGAGGTTGGCAAGGTCATCGTCACCCGCGAAGCGTTGGGCGGCGCCGGTCATCAGGCTGGCCTGAGCCAGCGGTTCCTCCCCCCGGCAGGCGCGCAGCTGGTTGAGCAACGGCAGCATCACCAGTGGCAGGTCATGGCGAGCACCGCGCAACCGCTCCAGGTACGAGGGCAACTGCTCCAGGCCGCGGAACAATGCACCCAGGCAATCACCCCGGGGGCTGACCTGGCCGTCGGCCAACGCCCTGGCAAACAGCTCCAGCTCCTCCGCCAGGCGCGTGGCGCCGCGCAGTTCGAGCATGCGCAGGCAGCCGTGCACCTGGTGCAGGTTGTCGACCACGAAAGCCATCATCGACAGGTCTCCCGTCTCGCCGGCAAAGCGCTCCAGCGCCTGCCGTGCCTGGCCCAGGCAATCGAGGATGGCGGCCTTGGTCCAGGCCAGCGCCACTGTTTCGTGACGCTCGGGGCTTACTGCAGAAGCCATGGTCACTATTCCTCAACGCGGCTCGGTAGGGGGTGGCAGGGTGAAACCGGACACCGAACGGCGCATCTCGCTGGCCATGCGGGCCAAGTGGCGGATGCTGTCGGCAGTGGCACCGGAGCCGGCAGAGGTTTGCGCGGTAATCTGCTGGATCACCGCCATGGTGTGGGAGATCTGCCCGGCCGACGAGGTCTGCAACTGGGCAGCGTCGGAGATGCTGTGGATAAGGTCGGCGAGGTTCTGCGACACCCCTTCGATCTCGGCCAGCGCCACCCCGGCATCCTGGGCCAGGCGTGCGCCACGCACCACTTCGGCGGTGGTCTGCTCCATGGAGATCACCGCTTCGTTGGTATCGGCCTGAATGGTACGCACCAGCGCCTCGATCTGGCGGGTGGCAGACGATGAGCGTTCGGCCAGGCGCTGCACCTCGTCGGCAACCACGGCAAAGCCGCGGCCGGCCTCACCGGCCAGCGAGGCCTGGATGGCGGCGTTCAGGGCGAGGATGTTGGTCTGGTCGGCAATGTCGTCGATCAGGCTGACGATGTCGCCGATTTCCTGTGAGGACTCGCCCAGACGCTTGATCCGCTTGGCGGTGTCCTGGATCTGCTCGCGAATGTTGTCCATGCCGTTGATGGTGTTGTGCACCACCTCGTTGCCCTTGTTGGCAATGGCCACCGAACGCTCGGCCACCTTGGCCGATTCGTAGGCATGCGCCGAAACCCGGTCGATCGACTCGACCATGTCACCCACCGCCTCGGAGGCCTCGCTGATCTGTGCAGCCTGGTGCTCGGAGGCCTTGGCCAGTTGCCGCGCAGTGTTCTGCGTGTCCTGCACGGCGGCGGCGACCTGCACTGCACTGTGGTTGATGGTGGCGACCAGGTCGCGCAACTGGTCCACGGAATAGTTGATCGAGTCGGCAATGGCACCGGTGAAGTCTTCAGTCACCGATACGGTCACCGTCAGGTCGCCATCTGCCAGCTCTTCGATTTCGTCGAGCAGGCGCATGATGGCCTGCTGGTTGCGTTCGTTCTTTTCTGCGGTCTCGCGCAGTTGGCGGTTGGTGGTGCGCACCATGACCAGGCCGATGAGGATGATCGAGGCCAGCGCCAGCAGCCCCAGGACATAGCCGCCAACGGTGTCGAGGGTGCGCCCGCCAGCCAGGTTCTCGAAACCGTTCGCCAGGTGCGACGCTTCGTCGAGCAGGGTTTGCGAAAGGCTGAAGATGTTGCCCGCGGCCTCTCGAACACGGAACAGTTCGGGCGAGGTTTCGAGGATTTCATCCACCGAACCGGCAACGAACTGGAACAACTCGGCGATTTCGGCCAGCCGCGCACGCGCGTCGGCGTCCTCGACGCGGGTGACCTGGATTGTCGCATTGCCATTGATCATGCCCTCCAGCACCTGGCCAAAGCGCCCGGCGTCACGGCCGAAGGCGTCGGCCGCCTGGGCGGCGCTGTCGTCACCGGCCAGCACGGTGTTGACCGAGCCAAGGATGCGTTCGGCCAGCAACAGCTGGCGCTGGGCCACCGCAACCTGATTGGCCGGGGCACCGCTCTGCAGCAGGATCTCGACCACTTTTTCGTATTCCACCTGCAGCTGCGGCACGGTCTCGGCCAGGGTCGCTGCCACCTGGTGCAGCGACAGCACGGTCTGCTCGCTGGCCAGGATGATGTCGGTGTTCTTGCGCAGGTTTTCCCAGTCGCGGCGTACCGATTCCATCTCGTCACGCACCGCAGGTGGCGCAGGCGGCAGGCCAGTGGACTTGTCACCCTGGCGCAGGTAACCCCAGCGTCGTTCGAAGTCATTGCGCGCATCCGACAGCAGCTTGAAGGCCAGGGCCTTGCCGGTGGCCGCCTCGGTGGCGTTCTTGGCGATACGCTGCGACAGCACGCGCAGCTCGCCGGCATGGCCGATGTACTGCTTGTCGTAGTTGGATTGGGTATTCAGGTAAGCAAAGTTGGCGAACAGCAAGATGATCGAAAGGATCAGGATCAGGAACAGCACGGTGATCTGCGCGATGCTGCGGGTACGTGGGCTCACGGTGGTGGCAGTGACGGGGGTGGCAGGCTTGTTCACGTTCGCAGGTCCTATAACGCCACATCGAGAAAGCCCGGCGCCTGGGCCAGGGCAAAGGGGCTGAAGATCGCCCAGTTACGTTCACGCGGAAAATACCCCTGCACAAAGCGTGCAGCGGCAGGGATCAGCGGCTGCGGCGGCGACAGCTGCAGGCTGTCGAGGGCAAAGTGCTGAAGGCCCAGCACCTCGTCGACCAGCAAACCGACGAACAGGTCGTCGTGATCCAGCACCAGCACTCGCCGCTGCTTGCCCGGTGCGGCGTGGCCAAGGCCGAAGAAGCAGCTCAGGTCCATCACCGGCAACAGCCGGCCACGCAGGTTGGCCACCCCGCACACCCACGGCTGCACGCCGGGAACGCGGCTACTGCGCGGCTCGCGCAGCACCTCGGCCACTTCGCCCATGGGCGCGACGAACCACTGCCCGGCAATGCGAAAGCCAATGCCGCTCCACTGCTGCACGCGGTTGTCCTGCGGCGGCTGGTCGGCAACCAGCAGGCGACAGCGCCGGTCGATGTCCAGCAACAACTCAAAGGCGGTCAGCGACGCGCCTTGCGGGCGGGTGGTCAAGCCCCCAGCACTTCTTTGAGCTTGGCGATCAGCGCCTCCTCTTCCACCGGTTTGGTCAGGAAGTCACGGGCACCCTGGCGCGTGGCCCAGATACGGTCGGTTTCCTGGTCCTTGGTGGTTACCACGATCACTGGAATAGCGCTGGTGTCCGGGTCCTTGCTGAGCTGGCGGGTGGCCTGGAAGCCGTTCATGCCAGGCATGACGATGTCCATCAGCACCGCGTCGGGCTTGTCCTGCCGGGCCAGGGCCACGCCGTCGGCACCGTTGCTGGCCTTGAGCACCTGGTAGCCGTGCTTTTCCAGCCATTCGGTCAATCTGTACATCTCTGTCGGCGAGTCGTCGACAATCAGAACTCGGGCCATGCTGTTTCCCCATCAGGAAAGTAGGACCGCGCCATGGCGGGGCTCGGTCAGGGTGCGTGTTGTTGAGGTGCGGCAAACCCGGGCACATGGGCGCGGATCGCGTCGAGCAGTTCTTCCTTGCTGAACGGTTTGGTCAGGAACTGATCGGAACCGACCACCCGCCCGCGGGCCTTGTCGAACAGGCCATCGCGGGACGACAGCAGGATAACCGGGGTGTCCTTGAAGGCACTGTTGTGCTTGATTACCGCGCAGGTCTGGTAGCCGTCCAGGCGTGGCATCAGCACATCGACGAAAATGATACTGGGCTGATGGTCGACGATCTTGGCCAGGGCATCGAAGCCATCGCTGGCGGTGATCACCTCGCAGCCCGCTTCACCGAGCAACATCTGCGCGGTGCGGCGGATCGTGCGGGAATCGTCGATCACCATCACCTTCAGGGGTTGTTCCATAGACGCCTACCAGTAGGATTGAAGCCGCAAGTTGCAAGCGGCAAGCTGCAAGAAAGCAGCTCGGCGCATGGATGCTCTTTTCTTGAGGCTTGTAGCTCAAGGCTTGCAGCTGCATTTTTAGCATACTCCGGGTGGCCATTCCATCTGCCGCGCCCCTTGACCGTCGGCGTTCGCGGCGCCACCCTGAGCCACTTTTCTTTCGATCCACCGCGGCCACCTGCCGCCAAGAGGACCACCCATGAGCGTTCGCCTCGGCATTGTGATGGACCCCATCGCGTCCATCTCCTACAAGAAGGACAGCTCGCTGGCCATGCTGCTGGCCGCCCAGGCACGCGGCTGGAGCCTGTTCTACATGGAACAGCAAGACCTGTATCAGGGCGAAGGCAAGGCCCGCGCCCGCATGCGCCCGCTGAAGGTGTTTGCCGACCCTGCACGCTGGTTCGAACTGGGCGAGGAGCAGGACAGCCCGCTGGCCGAGCTGGACGTGATCCTGATGCGCAAGGACCCGCCCTTCGACATGGAGTTCGTCTACAGCACTTACCTGCTGGAACAAGCCGAGAACGACGGCGTACTGGTGGTAAACCGCCCACAAAGCCTGCGCGACTGCAACGAGAAGATGTTCGCCACGCTGTTCCCGCAATGCACCACCCCGACCCTGGTCAGCCGCCGCCCGGACATCATTCGCGAATTCACCGCCAAGCATGCCGACGTGATCCTCAAGCCACTGGATGGCATGGGCGGTACGTCGATCTTCCGTCACCGGGCTGGCGACCCCAACCTGTCGGTGATCCTGGAAACCCTGACCGCACTGGGCACCCAGCAGATCATGGCGCAGGCTTACCTGCCGGCAATCAAGGACGGCGACAAGCGCATCCTGATGATCGATGGCGAGCCAGTGGACTATTGCCTGGCACGCATTCCGGCCAGCGGCGAAACCCGTGGCAACCTGGCCGCAGGCGGGCGTGGCGAAGCCCGCCCACTGACCGAGCGCGACCGCTGGATCGCCGCTCAGGTCGGCCCGACGCTGCGCGAGAAGGGCCTGCTGTTCGTTGGCCTGGACGTGATCGGCGACTACCTCACCGAAATCAACGTCACCAGCCCCACCTGTATCCGCGAAATCGATGCCGCCTACAACACCGATATCGGTGGCAAGCTGATGGATGCCATTGATCGCAAGCTAAAGGCACGCTGACAGCCAACGCGAAGTAAAGCCGTAGAGTGGGGTATGATGCCGGTCCTATTCGACTGAGCTGCTGCCCCGCCCTGCGGTTGCTGGATACCTGATGACGCACCCCGCTGACGTCCCTGCCGACCTGCTGCCTCCCCGTGTTCGCCCTGCGGACCGGCTTGGCTTCACCCTGTTCCTGGCTGCGCTGGTGCACCTGGCGCTGATCCTTGGCGTCGGCTTCACCGTGGTCAAGCCTGCCGAAATCCGCCACACCATGGACATCACCCTGGCCACCTTCAAGAGCGAGAAACCGCCCGAGAAGGCTGACTTCCAGGCCCAGGACAACCAGCAAGGCAGCGGCACCCTGGACAAGAAAGCGGTGCCCAAGACCACCGAGCTGGCGCCGTTCCAGGACAGCAAGATCAACAAGATCACCCCACCGCCTGCGGCCAGGCCCGAGGTGGTCCCACCCCCTCCCCCGAAAAAGTCGGCAGTGGTGACGACGGCGCCCAAGCCGCACAAGGTCGAGCCCAAACCCAAGGAAAGCAAGGCGCAGCCCAAGCCAGCCGCGCCGGCGCCGGACTTCGACAGCTCGCAGCTGTCCAGCCAGATCGCCAGCCTGGAGGCGGAGCTGTCCAACGAGCAGCAGATGTACGCCAAGCGCCCGCGCATCCATCGCCTGAACGCCGCGTCGACCATGCGCGACAAGGGCGCCTGGTACAAGGAAGAGTGGCGCAAGAAGGTCGAGCGCGTGGGTAACCTCAACTACCCCGACGAAGCACGCCGACAGCAGATCTACGGCAACTTGCGCATGATGGTGTCGATCAACCGCGATGGCTCGCTGTACGAGGTGCTGGTACTGGAATCATCCGGGCAGCCCGTGCTGGACCAGGCGGCGCAACGCATCGTGCGGCTGGCCGCGCCGTTTGCACCGTTTACCGGGGATCTGGCCGAGTTCGACCGGCTGGAGATCATCCGCACCTGGCGCTTTGCCCGTGGGGACCGTTTGTCCAGTAACTGAGTTTAGCCTTGGTGTAGGGCTTTCGGGGTGGGCTAGCGCGGATATCGAGCGCCGCCCGCGCGGCGCATCGCGAGCAAGCTCGCTCCTACATTTGTTTCGGGCCAATGAATCCTGTGCCCATCGCGCGCGACCGACTTGGCGCAAGGCTCGATATCGAAGGGTACAAACAAGGCGGCCGCGCGCCGGCAACACAGGCGTGACTGGCCCGAAACAAATGTAGGAGCGAGCTTGCTCGCGATGCGCCGCGCGGGCGGCGCTCGATTTCAAAGGCGCCAAAAACCTCACGACAAGCGCCAACCAGACGACACAAATCCGCACCTTGTCAGTCTCGCCACCTGGCGCCACACTATCCCCCATGAAAACCCTCGCACCCAGCTACCTCAAGCACCAGTTCCTGATCGCCATGCCGCACATGGCCGATCCGAACTTCGCCCAGACCCTCACGTATATCGTCGAGCACAATGAGCATGGCGCCATGGGCCTGGTGGTCAACCGACCACAGGAACTGAGCCTGGCCGACATCCTCGAGCAACTGCGCCCGGACGAAACGCCGCCGGCCAGCACCTTGCAGGTGCCGATCTACCAGGGCGGCCCGGTACAAACCGACCGCGGCTTCGTGCTGCACAGCAGCGAGTGCAGTTTCCAGGCCAGCGTGGCGCTGGAAGGGCTGTCGCTGACCACGTCACAGGACATATTGCTGGCTATCGCCGCCGGTGTGGGCCCGAAACAGAGCCTGATCACCTTGGGCTATGCCGGTTGGGAAGCGGGCCAACTGGAAGCGGAACTGGCCGACAACGCCTGGCTGAACTGCCCGTTCGACCCGGAAATCGTCTTCGGCATGGCCAGCGACCTGCGCCTTGAGGCTGCGGCCGCCAGCCTGGGGATCAACCTGCACCTGCTGACCAGCCAGGCGGGCCACGCCTGATGGCTGATCTACGCCTGCTGCTGGGCTTCGACTATGGCAGCAAACAGATCGGCGTGGCCGTCGGCCAGGTGATTACCGGCCAGGCCCGCGAACTGTGCACCCTGAAGGCGCAGAACGGCGTACCGGACTGGGCCCAGGTGGAAAAGCTGATTGCCGAATGGAAGCCAGATGCCATTGTCGTCGGCCTGCCGCTGAACATGGACGGCACACCCAGCGAAATGAGCGCCCGCGCCGAAAAGTTCGCCCGCCGCCTGAACGGCCGCTTCAACCTGCCCGTGCACACACACGACGAGCGCCTGACCACCTTCGAGGCCAAAGGCGAGCGCATGGCCCGTGGCGGCCAGCGTGGCAGCTACCGCGACAACCCGGTCGATGCCATTGCCGCCGCCTTGTTGCTGCAAGGCTGGCTGGAGGCCAATACCTGATCATCTTTGCCGCCGGGCCCACCCGGCGCACCCTTCCGAGGAGCCCGCAATGAGCCTACCCAATCCCGCCGAGCTGATCCGGCAGATGGCTGTCGACCTTCGTGCCCACCTGACGCGCCGGGCAATCACCGAGCCCCGTTACATCGGTATCCGCACCGGCGGCGTCTGGGTTGCCCAGGCCCTGCAGGATGCCATGGGCGACACCAGCCCAATGGGCACCCTGGACGTGTCGTTCTACCGCGACGACTTCAGCCAGAACGGCCTGCACCCACAAGTGCGCCCGTCCGAGTTGCCGTTCGAGGTCGAAGGCCAGCACCTGGTGCTGGTGGATGACGTGCTGATGAGCGGTCGCACCATCCGCGCGGCGCTCAACGAACTGTTCGATTACGGCCGCCCGGCCAGCGTCACCCTGGTCTGCCTGCTGGACCTGGATGCCGGCGAACTGCCGATTCGCCCGAACGTGCTCGGCGCCACCCTGTCGCTGGGCGCCCATGAACGGGTAAAATTGACCGGACCCGCACCGCTCGCCCTCGAGCGCCAGGACCTCGCCTCCGCTTCCGCCCTTTAAGAGTCCCCCGCGATGACGCCAATCGACGCCAAGCGCCCGCTGCAGCTCAATGATCAGGGCCAGCTGCGCCACTTCCTCTCGCTTGACGGTTTGCCCCGCGAACTGCTCACCGAGATCCTCGACACCGCCGACTCCTTCCTGGAAGTCGGTGCCCGGGCTGTGAAAAAAGTCCCGTTGCTGCGCGGCAAGACTGTGTGCAACGTGTTCTTCGAGAACTCGACCCGTACCCGTACCACCTTCGAACTGGCAGCCCAGCGCCTGTCGGCCGACGTGATCAGCCTGAACGTGTCGACCTCCTCGACCAGCAAGGGCGAAACCCTGTTCGACACCCTGCGCAACCTCGAAGCCATGGCCGCCGACATGTTCGTCGTACGCCACTCCGACTCCGGCGCCGCGCACTTCATTGCCGAGCACGTGTGCCCGGAAGTGGCCGTGATCAATGGCGGTGACGGCCGCCACGCGCACCCCACCCAGGGCATGCTCGACATGCTCACCATCCGCCGTCACAAAGGCAGCTTCGAAAACCTGTCCGTGGCGATCGTCGGCGACATCCTGCACTCGCGTGTGGCCCGTTCCGACATGCTCGCGCTCAAAGCGCTGGGTTGCCCGGACATCCGCGTGATCGGGCCGAAAACCCTGATCCCGATCGGTATCGAGCAGTACGGCGTAAAGGTCTACACCGACCTCGCCGAAGGCCTGAAAGACGTCGACGTGGTGATCATGCTGCGCCTGCAGCGTGAGCGCATGGCCGGTGGCCTGCTGCCCAGCGAAGGTGAGTTCTACCGCCTGTTCGGCCTGACGACCGCCCGCCTGGCCGGGGCCAAGCCTGACGCCATCGTCATGCACCCGGGCCCGATCAACCGTGGCGTGGAAATCGAGTCGGCGGTTGCCGATGGCAAGCACTCGGTGATCCTCAACCAGGTCACCTACGGTATCGCCGTGCGCATGGCCGTGCTGTCCATGGCCATGAGCGGGCAGAACGCGCAACGTCAATTGGACCAGGAGAACGCCCAGTGACCATCAGTATTCTCGGCGCCCGGGTCATCGACCCCAACAGCGGCCTGGACCAGGTCACCGACCTGCACCTGGACGGCGGCCGCATTGTCGCCATCGGCGCCGCACCGGCCGGTTTCAGCGCCAGCCGCACGATCCAGGCTGATGGCCTGGTCGCTGCGCCCGGCCTGGTTGACCTGGGCGTGTCCCTGCGCGAGCCGGGTTACAGCCGCAAAGGCAACATCGCCAGTGAAACCCGCGCTGCCGTTGCCGGCGGTGTCACCAGCCTGTGCTGCCCGCCACAGACCAAGCCGGTGCTGGACACCTCGGCGGTAGCCGAACTTATCCTTGACCGCGCCCGCGAAGCCGCCAACAGCAAGGTCTACCCGGTCGGCGCCCTGACCAAGGGCCTGGAGGGCGAGCAACTGGCCGAACTGGTGGCCCTGCGTGACACCGGTTGCGTAGCGTTTGGCAACGGTCTGAAGGAAATCCCCAACAACCGTACCCTGGCCCGCGCCCTGGAGTATGCCGCCACCTTCGACCTGACGGTGGTGTTCCACTCCCAGGACCGCGACCTGGCCCAGGGCGGCCTGGCCCACGAAGGAGCCATGGCCAGCTTCCTCGGCCTGCCGGGCATCCCGGAGAGCGCCGAAACCGTGGCCCTGGCGCGCAACCTGCTGCTGGTGGAACAGAGCGGCGTGCGTGCGCACTTCAGCCAGATCACCAGCGCCCGTGGCGCGCGGCTGATCGCCCAGGCCCAGGCCTTGGGCCTGCCGGTAACCGCCGATGTAGCGCTGTACCAGCTGATCCTCACGGACGAGTCGCTGCGCGAGTTCTCCAGCCTGTACCACGTGCAGCCGCCGCTGCGCACCGCTGCCGACCGTGACGGATTGCGCGAGGCGGTGAAGTCGGGGGTGATCCAGGCCATCTCCAGCCACCACCAGCCGCACGAGCGCGACGCCAAGCTGGCCCCGTTCGGCGCCACCGAGCCGGGTATCAGCAGCGTCGAGTTGCTGCTGCCACTGGCCATGACCCTGGTGCAGGACGGCCTGCTCGACCTGCCGACCTTGCTGGCCCGCCTGAGCAGCGGCCCGGCTGCCGCCCTGCGCCTGCCGGCCGGTGAGCTGAAAGTGGGTGGCGCGGCCGACCTGGTGCTGTTCGACCCGCAAGCGTCCACCGTTGCTGGCGAACAATGGTTCTCCCGTGGCGAGAACTGCCCGTTCATCGGCCACTGCCTGCCGGGCGCGGTGCGTTATACCTTGGTCGATGGCCACATCTGCCACGAGGCCTGAGTACCATGCTTAGCGGGCACGCCCGCTCCCACAGGATCACCACAATTCCAAGGCATGTGGTAACCCTGTGGGAGCGGGCATGCCCGCGAATGCCTTCACATAGTCCCCCCGCCAAGCGCGACCATTCATCCCCCCCGGTTGAAATCCTTCCCCCCACCCCCATATGAGTCTGCATCAGGCACTTTCGCCCCGCTGCGTGGAGACTCTCCCCTTGACCACAATCGTTTCTGTCCGCCGTAACGGCAAAGTCGTCATGGGCGGCGACGGCCAGGTATCCCTCGGCAACACCGTGATGAAAGGCAACGCCAAGAAGGTGCGCCGCCTGTACCACGGCCAGGTCATCGCGGGCTTCGCCGGCGCCACTGCCGACGCCTTCACCCTGTTCGAGCGCTTTGAAGGTCAGCTGGAAAAACACCAGGGCCACCTGGTACGCGCCGCCGTCGAGCTGGCCAAGGAATGGCGTACCGACCGCTCCCTGAGCCGCCTGGAAGCCATGCTGGCCGTGGCCAACAAGGATGCATCCCTGATCATCACCGGCAACGGTGACGTGGTCGAACCCGAAGATGGCCTGATCGCCATGGGGTCCGGCGGCGCCTATGCCCAGGCCGCAGCCCGTGCCCTGCTGAACAAGACCGACCTCTCGGCCCGCGAAATCGCCGAGACCGCCCTGAACATCGCCGGCGACATCTGCGTGTTCACCAACCACAACCTGACCATCGAGGAGCAGGACCTGGCCGACTGATTCAGCTGTTCTGGCGCCCCTTCCCGGTGAAGGGGCTTTTCCACGCTGACTCACCTGCCCAAGGACCGTATTGATCATGTCCATGACCCCCCGCGAGATCGTCCACGAACTCAACCGCCACATCATCGGCCAGGACGACGCCAAGCGCGCCGTGGCCATTGCCCTGCGCAACCGCTGGCGGCGCATGCAGCTCCCTGCCGAGCTGCGTGCCGAAGTCACCCCCAAAAACATCCTGATGATCGGCCCTACCGGCGTCGGCAAGACCGAAATCGCCCGCCGGCTGGCCAAACTGGCCAACGCGCCGTTCCTCAAGGTCGAGGCCACCAAGTTCACCGAAGTGGGCTACGTGGGCCGCGACGTCGAGTCGATCATCCGTGACCTGGCCGATGCCGCGCTGAAGATGCTGCGCGAGCAGGAAATCATCCGCGTGCGCCACCGCGCCGAAGACGCCGCCGAAGACCGCATCCTCGACGCCCTGCTGCCCCAGGCACGCGTCACCAGCTTCAGCGAAGAAGCCGCACAGACCAGCAGCGACTCCAACACCCGCCAGCTATTCCGCAAGCGCCTGCGCGAAGGCCAGCTGGACGACAAGGAAATCGAGATCGAAGTGGCCGATGCCGTCGGTGTCGAAATTGCTGCGCCGCCTGGCATGGAAGAAATGACCAACCAGCTGCAGAGCCTGTTTGCCAACATGGGCAAGGGCAAACGCAAAGCGCGCAAGCTGAAGGTGAAAGAAGCGCTGAAGATGGTTCGCGATGAAGAAGCGAGCCGCCTGGTCAACGAGGAAGAGCTCAAGGCCAAGGCCCTGGAAGCAGTCGAACAGCACGGTATCGTGTTCATCGACGAAATCGACAAGGTTGCCAAGCGTGGCAACGTTGGCGGCGCCGACGTGTCCCGTGAAGGCGTACAGCGCGACCTGCTGCCGCTGATCGAAGGCTGCACCGTCAACACCAAGCTGGGCATGGTCAAGACCGACCACATTCTGTTCATTGCCTCGGGTGCATTCCACCTGAGCAAGCCGAGCGACCTGGTGCCCGAGCTGCAAGGCCGTCTGCCGATTCGTGTCGAGCTCAAGGCACTGACCCCGGAAGACTTCGAGCGCATCCTGCAGGAGCCGCACGCGTCGCTGACCGAGCAGTACCAGGCATTGCTGAAGACCGAAGGCCTGAACATCGAGTTCCTCGCCGACGGCATCAAGCGCCTGGCCGAGATTGCCTACCAGGTCAACGAGAAGACCGAAAACATCGGTGCCCGCCGCCTGCACACCCTGCTCGAGCGTTTGCTCGAAGAGGTGTCGTTCAGTGCGGGCGACCTGGCCAGCACCCATGACGAAGCGCCGATCCAGATCGACGCGGCGTATGTGAACAGCCACCTGGGTGAGCTGGCACAGAACGAAGACCTGTCGCGTTACATCCTGTAAGACCGGTTTCGACAGTTTCGCGGGCAAGCCCGCTCCTGCACATGTCACCCCATCCCTTGGGCCTGTGGTGATCCGTGCAGGGGCGGGCTTGCCCGCGAAGAGGCCCTTGAATCCCTCCCCCATAAGCTGGAAGCTGTGCTTCATCAGCTCCCGAGAGATTCTGCCCATGGCCCGCCTGCCTACCGCCATCAACCTGCACAAAGCCTCCAAGACCCTCAGCCTCACCTACGCACCCGGCGAGGTCTACCACCTGCCCGCCGAATTCCTGCGCGTGCACTCTCCCTCCGCCGAGGTCCAGGGCCACGGCAACCCCATCCTGCAGTTCGGCAAGATCAACGTCGGCCTCAGTGGCTTGGAACCTGCCGGCCAATATGCACTGAAACTGACCTTCGACGACGGCCATGACAGCGGCTTGTTCACTTGGGAATACCTTGAGCAACTGTGCCTGCGCCAGGAACAACTGTGGGCAGAATACCTCGATGAGTTGCACAAGGCCGGCAAATCCCGCGACCCAGCCGAATCTGTGGTCAAGCTCATGCTCTAGCGCAAGGCCTGCGGGGTTTAGAGCGCATTTTCTAAATTCATCTGTTTGAATGACTTGCAGACAGCCCAGTGAAGGGCTGTCTTGCGCATTACACGAAAGTCGGGTAACCAATGGGTGTGGCAAGTTCCCTGCATGACTTTGCAGGTCGGCAGAACCCACGCAGCACCGCTGTTCCTTATCACTGGTCACCCGAGTAGCAGTACCGGGCTCAGGGCTGTGCACCCGCCACAGCAACCGGTACTCGTCTCAGGACAACGGAGCGTCGTAGATGAGTAACAAGAACAACGATGAGCTACAGCGGCAGGCCTCGGAAAACACCCTGGGGCTGAACCCGGTCATCGGCATCCGCCGCAAGGACCTGTTGAGCTCGGCACGCACCGTGCTGCGCCAGGCCGTGCGCCAACCGCTGCACAGCGCCAAGCATGTGGCTCACTTTGGCCTGGAGCTGAAGAACGTGTTGCTGGGCAAATCCAGCCTGGCCCCGGACAGCGACGACCGTCGCTTCAATGACCCGGCCTGGAGCAACAACCCGCTGTACCGCCGCTACCTGCAAACCTACCTGGCCTGGCGCAAGGAGCTGCAGGACTGGGTGAGCAGCAGCGACCTGTCCCCCCAGGACATCAGCCGCGGCCAGTTCGTCATCAACCTGATGACCGAGGCCATGGCGCCGACCAATACCCTGTCCAACCCGGCTGCGGTCAAACGCTTCTTCGAAACCGGCGGCAAGAGCCTGCTCGATGGCCTGTCCAACCTGGCCAAGGACATGGTCAACAACGGCGGCATGCCCAGCCAGGTGAACATGGATGCCTTCGAAGTGGGCAAGAACCTGGGCACCAGCGAAGGCGCGGTGGTGTACCGCAACGATGTGCTGGAACTGATCCAGTACAGCCCCATCACCGAACAGGTGCATGCCCGTCCGCTGCTGGTGGTGCCACCGCAGATCAACAAGTTCTACGTGTTCGACCTCAGCCCGGAAAAGAGCCTGGCGCGCTTCTGCCTGCGCTCGCAGCAGCAGACCTTCATCATCAGCTGGCGCAACCCGACCAAGGCCCAGCGTGAATGGGGCCTGTCCACCTACATCGATGCGCTGAAAGAAGCCGTCGACGCGGTGCTGTCGATTACCGGCAGCAAGGACCTGAACATGCTCGGCGCCTGCTCCGGCGGCATCACCTGTACCGCACTGGTGGGCCACTATGCCGCCATTGGCGAGAACAAGGTCAATGCCCTGACCCTGCTGGTCAGCGTGCTGGACACCACCATGGACAACCAGGTTGCATTGTTTGTCGACGAGCAGACCTTGGAGGCCGCCAAGCGCCACTCCTATCAGGCGGGCGTGCTGGAAGGCAGCGAAATGGCCAAGGTGTTCGCCTGGATGCGCCCCAACGACCTGATCTGGAACTACTGGGTAAACAACTACCTGCTCGGCAATGAGCCCCCCGTGTTCGACATCCTGTTCTGGAACAACGACACCACGCGCCTGCCGGCCGCCTTCCACGGCGACCTGATCGAAATGTTCAAGAGCAACCCGCTGACCCGCCCCGACGCCCTGGAAGTGTGCGGCACCGCGATCGACCTGAAACAGGTCAAATGCGACATCTACAGCCTCGCCGGCACCAACGACCACATCACCCCATGGCCGTCATGCTACCGCTCGGCACATCTGTTCGGCGGCAAGATCGAATTCGTACTGTCCAACAGCGGGCATATCCAGAGCATCCTCAACCCGCCGGGCAACCCGAAGGCACGTTTCATGACCGGTGCCGATCGCCCGGGTGACCCGGTGGCCTGGCAGGAAAATGCCATCAAGCATGCAGACTCCTGGTGGTTGCACTGGCAGAGTTGGCTGGGCGAGCGTGCCGGCGCGCTGAAAAAGGCACCGACCCGCCTGGGCAACCGTACCTATGCCGCCGGCGAAGCCTCCCCAGGCACCTACGTTCACGAGCGTTGAGTTACAGCGCCGTGGCGGCCTGCACGGCGCCACGGTGTTTACTTCACCCAAGAGTCACGTGCATGCCGCAACCCTATATTTTCAGGACCGTCGAGCTGGACAACCAGTCCATCCGCACCGCTGTTCGCCCCGGCAAGCCGCACCTGACGCCGTTGCTGATCTTTAACGGCATCGGCGCCAACCTCGAGCTGGTGTTCCCGTTCATCGATGCACTTGACCCGGACCTGGAAGTCATCGCCTTCGATGTGCCCGGGGTCGGCGGCTCGTCTACGCCACGCAACCCGTACCGCTTCCCTGGGCTGGCCAAGCTGACCGCGCGGATGCTCGACTACCTCGACTACGGCCAGGTCAACGTCATCGGCGTGTCCTGGGGCGGCGCCCTGGCCCAGCAGTTTGCTCACGATTACCCCGAGCGCTGCAAGAAGCTGGTGCTGGCCGCCACCGCTGCCGGTGCGGTAATGGTGCCAGGCAAGCCCAAGGTGCTGTGGATGATGGCCAGCCCCCGGCGTTACGTGCAGCCATCGCATGTCATCCGCATTGCGCCGATGATCTATGGCGGCGGCTTCCGACGTGACCCCGACCTGGCCATGCACCATGCCGCCAAGGTGCGCTCCGGCGGCAAGCTGGGCTACTACTGGCAGCTGTTCGCAGGGCTCGGCTGGACCAGCATCCACTGGCTGCACAAGATCCGGCAGCCCACCCTGGTACTGGCTGGCGACGACGACCCGTTGATCCCGCTGATCAACATGCGCCTGCTGGCCTGGCGGATTCCCAATGCCCAGCTACACATTATCGACGACGGCCATCTGTTCCTGATCACCCGTGCCGAAGCCGTCGCCCCGATCATCATGAAGTTCCTGCAGGAAGAACGTCAGCGTGCGGTCATGCATCCCCGTCCGGCCTCGGGGGGGTGAAACAGCTGCGGCCTGACAGGGGAAATGGATCAGACGAGGGAGTGTTGCCATGACAGACAAACCGGCCAAAGGATCGACAACGCTCCCCGCCACCCGCATGAACGTGCAGAACGCCATCCTCGGCCTGCGCGGCCGCGACCTGCTTTCCACGCTGCGCAACGTCGGCCGCCACGGCCTGCGCCACCCGCTGCATACCGCGCATCATCTGCTGGCGCTTGGCGGGCAGTTGGGGCGGGTGATGCTGGGGGACACGCCCTACCAGCCGAACCCGCGTGACGCACGCTTCAGTGACCCGACCTGGAGCCAGAACCCTTTCTACCGCCGCGGCCTGCAAGCCTATCTGGCCTGGCAGAAGCAGACACGCCAGTGGATCGATGAAAGCCATTTGAACGACGATGATCGAGCCCGCGCCCACTTCCTGTTCAACCTGATCAACGATGCGCTGGCGCCCAGCAACTCACTGCTCAATCCGTTGGCGGTCAAGGAGCTGTTCAACACCGGCGGCCAGAGCCTGGTGCGCGGCGTGGCTCACCTGCTCGACGACCTGCGTCACAACGATGGGCTGCCTCGTCAGGTGGACGAGCGCGCCTTCGAAGTGGGCGTTAACCTGGCCGCAACCCCTGGCGCAGTGGTATTTCGCAACGAGCTGCTGGAGCTGATCCAGTACTCGCCGATGAGCGAAAAGCAGCACGCACGCCCACTGCTGGTCGTGCCGCCTCAGATCAACAAGTTCTACATCTTCGACCTCAGCGCGACCAACAGCTTCGTCCAGTACATGCTCAAAAGCGGCTTGCAGGTGTTCATGGTCAGCTGGCGCAACCCCGACCCACGCCACCGTGAATGGGGCCTTTCCAGCTATGTGCAAGCCCTGGAGGAAGCGCTCAATGCCTGCCGCAGTATCAGCGGCAACCGCGACCCCAACCTGATGGGTGCCTGTGCCGGCGGCCTGACCATGGCCGCACTGCAAGGCCATCTGCAAGCCAAGAAGCAATTGCGCCGGGTGCGCAGTGCCACGTATCTGGTCAGCTTGCTGGACAGCAAGTTCGAAAGCCCGGCCAGCCTGTTCGCCGATGAGCAGACCATCGAAGCGGCCAAGCGACGCTCCTATCAGCGTGGCGTGCTGGACGGTGGCGAAGTGGCGCGGATCTTCGCCTGGATGCGGCCCAACGACCTGATCTGGAACTACTGGGTCAACAACTACCTGCTCGGCAAGACCCCGCCGGCGTTCGACATCCTGTACTGGAATGCCGACAGCACGCGCCTGCCCGCCGCGCTGCATGGCGACCTGCTGGAGTTTTTCAAGCTCAACCCCTTGACCTACGCGTCCGGGCTGGAGGTGTGCGGTACGCCGATCGACCTGCAGCAGGTCAATATCGACAGCTTTACCGTGGCCGGCAGCAACGACCACATCACACCATGGGATGCGGTGTACCGCTCGGCCTTGCTGCTGGGTGGCGAGCGGCGCTTCGTGCTGGCCAACAGCGGGCATATCCAGAGCATCATCAACCCGCCAGGCAACCCCAAGGCCTACTACCTGGCCAACCCCAAGCTGAGCAGCGACCCACGCGCCTGGTTCCACGACGCCAAGCGCAGTGAAGGCAGCTGGTGGCCGTTGTGGCTGGAGTGGATCACCGCCCGCTCCGGCCTGCTCAAGGCACCGCGCACTGAACTGGGCAACGCCACTTACCCACCGCTGGGCCCCGCGCCAGGCACCTACGTGCTGACCCGATGAGCTGCTGACTGGATGAAAACCCGCGATCGTATCCTTGAATGCGCCCTGCAGTTGTTCAACCAGCAGGGCGAACCCAACGTATCCACCCTGGAAATTGCCAACGAACTCGGCATCAGCCCAGGCAACCTGTACTACCACTTCCATGGCAAGGAGCCCTTGGTTCTGGGCTTGTTCGAGCGTTTTGAAGAAGCGTTGATGCCGTTGCTGGACCCACCGCTGGAGGTGCGGCTGGACGCAGAGGATTACTGGCTGTTTCTGCACTTGATCGTCGAGCGCATGGCTCAGTACCGCTTCCTGTTCCAGGACCTGTCCAACCTGACCGGGCGCCTGCCCAAACTCGCCCGAGGCATGCGCAGCCTGATCAATGCAATCAAACGCACGCTGGCGGCGCTGTTGGCCAGCCTCAAGAGCCAGGGGCTGGTAGAAAGTGATACCCAGGCGCTGGGGCAACTGGTCGAGCAGATCACACTGACGCTGATGTTCTCGCTGGATTACCAGCGTGTGCTGGGGCGCGAGGGGGATGTGGGGATCGTGGTGTATCAGGTGATGATGCTGGTGGCGCCGCATCTGCAGGCCCAGGCCCGGGCGGCGGCGGAGCAGCTGGCAGTGAAGTACCTGGAGGGGTAGGCCTGCTGGAGATGTAGTGTTGCAGCCGACGCATTCGCGGGTAAACCCGCTCCTACAAGGTTTGGCGCATCTTGTAGGAGCGGGTTTACCCGCGAAGAAGGCGACGCGGTATCAGATCAGGGTACCGGTGCCAGTCGGTGCCGACGGCGTGCTGCTGGCCGGGGTGGCGGCAGTTGCCGGTGCTGTGGTCGCTGCAGGCGCAGCGCTGGCAGCTGGTGCTGCTGGTTTGGCCGCTGCCGGTTTGGCTGGAGCTTTCTTCACCGCAGGTTTCTTGGCTGCCGCAGGTTTGGCCGCTGCAGGCTTGGCTGCTGGCTTAGCTGCAGGTTTTTCCGCTGCGGTTTTGGCTGCGGGTTTGGCCGCTGCGGTTTTGCCAGCAGGTTTGGCCGCCGCCGTTTTCGCCGCAGGCTTGGCTGCTGCCTTGGCCAGTGGCTTGGCCGCAGCCTTGCTTGCAGCCGGCTTGGTTGCTGCAGCGCGCGACGAAATCGGCGTAACCGAAGCACCGGTCAGCTTCTCGATCTGCTTGGTCAGGCTGTCCACCTGCTGGTGCAGTGCCTTGATCTCGTTGCGGCTCGGCACGCCAAGGCGCGAGATGGCGCTGTTAAGGCGCTTGTCGAAGGCTTCTTCAAGTTCGCTCCACTTGCCCAGCGCACGGTCCTTCACGCCCGACACCCGCGAAGTGGTCGAAGACTTGGCAGTCTCGGCAACATCTTCAGCCGTCTTTTTCGCCTGCTTCTCGGCCTTCTCGCCATCCTTCACCAGCGAGTCGAACAGCTTCGGGCCGTCCTGGTCGATCTTCGAATAGATACCCAGCCCCGCCAGCCAGATCTTGCGGGAGTATTTCTCGATCCCGCCGACCCAGGAGCTGCCTTCTTTTTCGGTGTTCTTCTTGCCAGCCATCCTGCTCTCCTTATGGTTTGTGCGCGACGCGCTCAAGCAGCTCATGCAACTGTTCAAGCTTGATCGACAACGCCTCAACGTCATGTTTAGACGGAATACCCAGGCGATTCAAGGCGCGACCGACCCGTGCGTCGAAAGCTTTTTCGATCTTGTCGAGTTGAATTTCTACCTTGCCGCGTACGCGGCTCACTTCTTCACCGACTTCGTCAAGCTGGTGGTTGGCCGCATCGAGCTCTTTGTCGATGCGCTTCTTGCCGCGCGTCTCGACACTTTCACCCGCCCTGACCAGCTCTTTGAAGTAGTCAGAGCCTTCCTGACCCACGCGGGCGTAGGCGCCGATACCGGCCAGCCAGATCTTGCGCGCATAGCCGCGCACCTCGCCAAGCGTGCCCAGGGCTTCGTCTTTTTTCTTCACAATCACTTTGGCCATGCTGTGTACCTCATGCTCATGAGTGGTGGAAAACCGCCCATGGAGGCTGGGCTTGAGCATTAAGGTAGGGAAGAAAATTAGAAACCTCACCCTAAGGTCGTCGTTGTCGCATCTATATACCGCAAGCCCCGTTGACCACAGCGCTAGCGTCGCAGGCTTCACCTCACGGACATCGACGCCATGACTGCTGTAGCAAACCCACCCAGGCTGACGTTCAAGCAAAGCGTGGCAGCCTGTTTCTCCAAACGACCCAGCCTGAGGGACGTCTTATCAAAAGAAGCATTTCAGGTTTTCAGCGACCGGTATCCATGGTTGCACCGCAACCACCCTCACATCACATCGCTCGATCCTTTCGTCATCCTGCATGAACCGGCCAGCACAGGTGATCTCCCAGGTCAGAGCGGGCTGCTGGACGAGCTTCTCAGGCATTTTCTGGCCAAGGAACGTGTGCAACTAAGCGCCGCAGACAAGCTGAGCATCAGCCCACCCCATGTGTTTCAAATTCAGGAGCAAGGCCCGGACAACATCCGCCAACCCGAAATCATGCCGGACCTGTCGAAGCTCAACGATGACTTCGATACAGTGCTTGGCGTGTTGATACCCGCCTTCCAGCAAGCCCAGATCGGCTTCTGGAACGGGCTCGACGAAGACAGCCAAGTCTCGCGCATGCTCTGGCTGGAGCACACCATCAAGGCTGCATTGCTCGAGAACCTCCCTCGCCAAGGCCTGGCAGATGATGCAAAAGCTGCAATGTACGCCCTGCTCGACGGGGTACACGACAGCCTGGCTGTCGAGGCGATACAAGTCACGCTCGGAACGGATGGCGGGGCACACACCGTTACCCTACCGGATCTATTGCTCATCACCACAAGTGGCAACCGCAACCTGGTTCTGCAATGCAAGCCCTGCGGTTCGGTTCGTCGCCATGTCGACCTGCCCAGCTTTGCCACTGCGCTGCAACGGCAGCTAGCGCAACGCTATCGCTTCGAGGCGTTGTCCTGGGCGCACAGACCGGTGATCGGACAGCCTTTCGCCTTCCAGGCCAGGCAGCTGCTGAACGATATCCTTGACGACATCGGACGCCTGCGTCTTGGTGGCCTGGCAACCGTCGACGAGCTGGAGCGACAACTGCGCCAGGTAAGCGACCCGTCAGCTTACTTCTTCGACCTGCCTTCGCAGGAACGAACTGCGCCCGCTGTCAGCCCACCGCGATGGCTGCTCAATGCCAGCGCTGAGGACCGCTACGCCTATCACACGGCACTGCTCGATCTGGCGGCGAACCAAGGTCGGTCGAAGGGCTGCACATCGCTGGGCGATGTCGAAGATATCCGTGATTACGCCGCTCGCCGCTTGCGTGAGACCCTGCAGACCAGCTATCCAGACAAGGCAGTACACGACCCGAACGATGTGCACATCCGCATTTCCCAAGCCATCATCGGCGCCGGCACACAAGGGCAGTCACTGTTCTTGCGCACGGTGCCCCTGACCGACTTGGCAGTTTCACGCCTGCGGCTGGAGGCTGGCGAGGTGATGAGCGGGATGAATTTCGAGGACGGCTCGCCTGTGACCGACTGGCTGAGCATCGACCAGATCAGGGGCCTGATTCATCAGGTCGACATCGGCGGTCACTACCCCTCCTACCTGAAGGACCAAGTCAACACCCAACCGCGCAGGGCCGAGCGAATCCGACAGCATGCCAGGGAATGGCGTTACGCCCTTCGGTTCAGCACCCTGAAAGCCAAGATCGAGCAACAGCTTGGCGAAACGGCAAGCCAGGCAATTCTCAGGTTCTGCCAGCGCATGTCCAATGGCGTGGACCTTCTGCGCATCGCCCCCCTGGCGTTTCTTTGCGCACCTGGCGCTTCGGCAAGCGATGTGGCGCACGGGATGTTCATTATCGAAATACCGGCAAGCGGCAGCTGGGTCTTGTACCGCCCCTTCTATGCCGACAGGGCGTTGCAGGAATTTCCGACCCTCGAATTGCTGATGGACGCAATCCGCAACAGGGGCGAACTGCAAGAGAGCGTATTGGCCTGGCTCGACGATGACGCACGCCCGATTTACCAGAACGACGGGTTCAAGCACCCGCACTTGCACCCGAACATTACAGCGCTGACGCACTTGCTCAATGTGCCGGTCGAGCTACTGGACGGCCTTTTGCAACGCCTCAGACGCCCGGTCCAGGTCTCGTTCGAGGCGTGGACGGAAGATCTGGACACCCACCTGTTCAACGCGCGTATCGAGACCATGTTATTGGCCTCAGCCAGCAACAGCGTCTCCAATGCCCAGGAAGTGCGGGCTTTGGTGAAGGAGGCTGCGTGGGCGATCTTCAATACCGTCACCCAACTTTGGCATGGCCCGATGACCACGCTGGTGTGGCTGGTGGTGGCGCTGTCGGCAGCCAAGGAAGACGTGGAGGCGCTGATCAAGCGCAGCGGTGACAACAAGATCGTCGCAGCCATAGACCTGATCACCAACCTGGCCTTGCTCCTTGCCCACCGCCCTGCAACGCCACCCACCAACAGCGAAGAGGCCGCTACGCTCCGTTTTTCAGGCCCTGCGCCGAAGGAAGATTCCCCGCCGCCAGCGCTCGAGCAGCCACAGGAGAAACCCTGGCAGGCCCCCGTCGAGCCGCCGCCGCCCAGGATCATGCGGGTAAATGCCTGGCGTGAGGAGCAGAGCCTGAGCAAGCTGTCGCCCCAGGTGCGTCAGTCAATGGCCCAATTGCAGGCTTCGCAGCCGCTGGAAGGGCACGTGCCACTGGCTAAGGGCCGTCTGCGGGGGCTGTACAGCATCGCCGACCGGTACTACGTCAAGCTCGGCGATGACGCCTATGAGGTCATCGAGACCTGGAACGGCATGCAGATCATCGGGCCCGAGCCGAGCAGCAGCGAATGGGTGTCGCAATGGAATGGCGACCCGGACGGTTACCACATCGTGGGTCGTGAACGGCAAAAAGGGCCATGGCTTACGCGCTGGCATGAACAATGGACTTTGAACGTGAGCCTCTTTGGCGGCATGCCAAAGGACAGGCACACCATCAACGCTGAAAACCGCCAACGGTTCGACACGTTGAGTGCAACCGCCACGGCGAATCAACAAATGCTTAATCAGATGGCGCCACTGATGGAACGCAGCCAAGTGCAACTGCAGGCTTATGACGACCTCGCTCTGGAGTACAGCATGGCTATCGACGCACTGCCTGCACATGAGCGCGCTTCACCGCCGCCAGCATTGCAGGTTCAGAGGCAAGCACTCAAAGCCCAACGCCTGCGCCATTTGCCGGAAATCCGGGCATCCGCGCTCTACCTGGAACGGCAGAGCACGCTGCTGCATGGAAACATTGAAGTATTCAAGGAGATGGCCGAACCCAGGTTCAGCAAATTCGACACCCGAGCCCCGAACCGACGCCGATACGGCAATTGGTACGGTGCAGCCATCGAAAACGACATGCTGCTGTGCCGCCGCTTGCTGGAGCAGGTCGACCACCAGGCGCTGAGTGCACAGTCCATCGGGCTGCCCCGCGTTCCAGAGACTGCCGAGCAGATTCAGCAATACCTCGATTATCGCGAACGGGTCCGCGATTCCAGCCAGGCCAGCCGCCGCCTGCTTGTCGTCAGCCAGCGGCTGGATCGGATCCTGGCGGAAACACTGCAGGACCCCAAGATCGATTTTCCCAATAAAGCCACGAAACTAGCCAAGACCATTGAACGCAGGACGTATTCGACACTGGTCATTCGGGCCCAGCTGCTCAGTGACCTGGCCTACCTCGCCGTGGACAAGACCCGCCTCACTGCGGACACGGCCGAGGATTTGCTTGCGATGCGCGCGCCGCTCAGCGGCATCGAATTCAGCCGCACAATATGGAGCCACGACGGGCTGGCAGCCACCGAAGAGACGGCCCAGGTCAAAGCCGAACTGCTTGAGGATATCCTTCAGAAATACCGTAACGTGCTGGATCGCGCCCAATACATGAGGACACTGGACTCGCCTGCGCTGGTCGCTGACGTGCTGGACGAATACATACGCGAACTGTCCAGCATTACCCAGATCACGGAGCAGCAACTGAGCGCGACCCTGACCAACCTCGACAGCGGCATCAGTCCCCCCTCGCCAGCGCCCTACCATCGCCCCGCAACGATCAGGCGCCGGGTCATCCGCGTTGACCGAGGTCGACCGCTGCTGGTGGAAATCGACCAAATGGGCAACCGGGCCATCCAGCGCAGTGCATTCAACCAGGAGCCTGCGGGCAGTTTCGCGCAACGCGACGGGGTGTGGCATGCCGTGCCTGAGCAAGCGCGGCCGGCCCCGCGCGACCGGGCACAGCTTCGCCAGCGAGCAAACCGCCTGCTGGCAGAGGTGGATGGAAAAATCGCCTTCGCCGCTCACTATGCCGATGAGCCCAACAGCCTGAGCGACTTTCTGGAATGGCCGGCCGGTGACATGCGCGAAGTCCAGCAGCAACTGACCGAGCTGAACAACCCACTGGATTCCAGCTTGGTCGACCTCCTTCGGGCTGCGGTAGACCGCATCCATCAAGAGAGGCTTCGGCTGCTCACCGACGCGTATCTGAACACCCGCCATCCCGACGGCAAGGCCCTTCGCTTCCTGGCTGAGCAGAAGCGGATTCGGATAAGGCAGACCGTGATTCGCCGGCAGCTACGTCACGCCAATGATTACCTCGACGTCTACGAGATTCGCGATGTGCAAGCGCCACAGCGGGTACTGTGGGAGGCGCATTTTCACTACCCCAGCCTCGAAGCGAGGGGGCATGACTTCGTCAAGGGCCACCTCAAATTCTGGGATGCAGGTGTAAGGGGCCGAAAGGCCATGCTCGAGCAGGCCGCAGACGCACACGAGCGCATCGCGATCTACCGCGGCGATCTGCGCCTGGAGCAGGTGATTGGCATCATTCCCTTTCCGGCGGACGCGCCGCAGTAATCTGAGAGCGGCTCTGGCTCAGGCCAGGGCCTTGTCCAGCGCCCGCTCGATCTCACCCTTGATGGTGCCGCTCATCATCGACAGCATCATGCCCAGCTTCAATTCGACACGGATGCTGTCGTCGCCAATGTGCACACTGCCATTGGCGCCACTGCGCGCAACGTCCACCCGGTCACCGTTCCAGGTGGCCTTGAGGTCGTACTCACGGCTGAGCTTGTCGACCAGCGCTTCGGCCTTGGCGCGGGCGGCATCACGGCCGAGGGAGTGTTTGCGTTCGACGCTGATCTGGGTCATGCGGGCGTTCCTGAAGATGTAGACATAATGAGCATTATGCCCGCCCCTGCCGACTGGCACACCCCGCCAAGACAAATCCGCCCGTTCGCCCTAGAATGGCGGTAATTTTTTCCGGTGAAGCGATATGAACGACCAGCGCAAAGGCGACCACGCCGAACCCACCACCCATTTCGGCTACCAGGACGTGCCTGAAAGCCAGAAAGCGAAGAAAGTCGCCGAAGTGTTCCACTCGGTAGCAGCCAAGTACGACCTGATGAACGACGTGCTTTCCGGCGGCATGCACCGCCTGTGGAAGCGCTTTACCATCGAGCTGTCGGGCGTGCGCAGCGGCAACCGCGTGCTGGACATCGCCGGCGGTACCGGTGACCTGGCGGCCAAGTTCTCGCGTCTTGTCGGGCCGACCGGGCAGGTGGTGCTGGCCGACATCAACGATTCGATGCTCAAGGTTGGCCGTGACCGCCTGCTTGACCGTGGCGTGGCCGGCAACATCGAGTTCGTCCAGGCCGACGCTGAAAAGCTGCCGTTTCCGGACAACCACTTCGACTGCGTGACCATCGCTTTCGGCCTGCGCAACGTCACCCACAAGGACGCCGCCATCCGTTCGATGCTGCGCGTGCTCAAGCCCGGTGGCCGCCTGTTGATCCTGGAGTTCTCCAAGCCGACCAACAAGCTGATGTCCAAGGCCTACGACGCCTACTCGTTCGCCTTCATGCCGCTGGCTGGCAAGCTGATCACCAATGACGCCGAGAGCTACCGTTACCTCGCCGAGTCGATCCGCATGCACCCGGACCAGGAAACCCTGAAGAGCATGATGGTCGAGGCCGGCTTCGACCGCGTCACCTACCACAACATGACCAGCGGCATCGTTGCCGTGCACCGGGGGATCAAGCCCTGATGTTGCTGGCCGGGCTGCTCGCCAGCGTCGAACATGGCCTGAACCGCGTCCTGCGCCTGGACAGCACGGCCCTGCCGCGGCTGGCCGCGCTGGAAGGCAAGGTCATCGAGATCGACTGCCGCCAACCGGCCCTGCAGGTGTTCATCCTGCCCGATGAAGAGGGCCTGATGCTCGCCGCCCATTGGCAGGGCGAGGTCGACTGCCGCCTGCGCGCCCCCGCCGGTAGCCTGGCGCAACTGGCCTTGGTCAAGGACAAGACCGCTGTGCTGCACAGCCCGCAGGTCGAGCTGCACGGCGACAGCGCCGTACTGCTCGACCTGTTCGGTGTGCTGCAGGACCTGGAGCTGGACTGGGAGCACGAGCTGCAACGCTGGCTTGGCCCGGTCGCCACGGCAATGCTGGCCGGCCATATCCGCCTGCGCGCTCGCTGGACTCGCCAAGGCCTGGCACGTTTCAGCCAGAACCTGTCCGAATATCTGGCCGAAGAATCCCGTACCCTGGTCGGCAAGCGCGAGGCCGAAGCCGCCTTCAGCGAGCTCGATGCCTTGAAGCTTGATACAGAACGCCTAGAAGCGCGCCTCAGGCGCCTCTCCCGATCCCTTGATACCAGCGATAACGCATGAAGCTGCTCGCCGTCCGACGTCTTTTTCGCATCCAGCGTGTGGTGATCCGCTACCGCCTCGATGACCTGCTGTTCGACCAGCCCTTGCTGCCCTGGTGGCTGGCCAGCCTGCGCCTGTTGATGCCGTGGCGCTGGCTGCCACGCAAGCCCACCGAACTCAGCCGTGGCGCGCGCCTGCGCCTGGCACTGCAAGACCTGGGGCCGATCTTCATCAAGTTCGGCCAGCTGCTGTCCACCCGCCGCGATCTCCTGCCCCCCGACATCGCCGACGAGCTGATGCTGTTGCAGGACCGTGTGCCACCGTTCGACCCGACACAAGCCGTGGCCTTGATCGAGGAACAGCTCGGTGCGAAGGTCGGCGAGGTGTTCAGCCGCTTCGACGTCGAGCCTCTGGCCTCGGCCTCGGTGGCCCAGGTGCACGCCGCACGTCTTAAAACCGGCGAAGAGGTGGTGGTCAAGGTGGTGCGCCCGGGCCTGAAGCCGGTCATCGCCCAGGACCTGGCCTGGCTGTTCCTGATCGCCAAGGCCGCCGAACGCGCCTCGGCGGATGCCCGTCGGCTGCACCCGGTGGAAATCGTCGGCGACTACGAAAAAACCATCTACGACGAGCTCGACCTGCTGCGCGAGGCTGCCAACGCCAGCCAGCTGCGGCGCAACTTCGAAGACTCCGAGCTGATGTACGTGCCCCAGGTGTACTGGGACCTGTGCCGCCCCAAGGTGCTGGTGATGGAGCGCATCTACGGCGTACCGGTGACCGACATGGCCACCTTGGCCGACCAGCGCACCGACATGAAGCTGCTGGCCGAGCGCGGCGTGGAAGTGTTCTTCACCCAGGTGTTCCGCGACAGCTTCTTCCATGCCGACATGCACCCCGGCAACATCTTCGTCAGCACGGTCAAACCGTGGAGCCCGCAGTACATTGCCATCGACTGCGGCATCGTCGGCAGCCTCACCGCCGAGGACCAGGACTACCTGGCGCGCAACCTGTTTGCGTTCTTCAAGCGTGACTACCGCCGCGTCGCCCAGTTGCACATCGACTCGGGCTGGGTGCCGGCAAACACCAAGGTCAACGAGTTCGAAGCAGCGATTCGCACCGTGTGCGAGCCGATCTTCGAGAAACCGTTAAAAGATATTTCCTTCGGGCAGGTGCTGATGCGCCTGTTCCAGACTGCACGACGCTTCAACATGGAAGTGCAGCCACAGCTGGTATTGCTGCAGAAAACCCTGCTCAACATCGAAGGCCTGGGCCGTCAGCTGTACCCCGACCTGGACCTGTGGAGCACCGCCAAGCCGTACCTCGAACGCTGGATGCGCGACCGCTATAGCCCCAAGGCCGTGTTCGGCAACCTGCACAGCCAGGTAGAGCAACTGCCGCACCTGGCCGGCATGACCCGCGACCTGCTCGAACGCCTGTCGCAGCCTCACCTGCACGATCCACAATTGCCGGAACGGCGCCGCCAGGGCGACCGCTGGGCGCTGCGCCTGCTGGGCGCCGGCCTGCTCGGCGGTGGCGCAGTCTTGGCCGCAGGCGCTGCCGAAACCGCCAGCCTGGCCGCCCCGGCCGCCTGGCCCGCGTGGCTGATGCTGGTTGCGGGCCTTTACCTGATCGTGCGCCAATAGCCAGCCGCGCCTGTGGCTGGCACACTAGCGCAAAGGGCCCGGCACAGGAGCGGGCCCGCTTTGGAGTCGACGATGAAAGACTGGCTGGACGAGATCAAGTGGAACAGCGATGGCCTGGTACCGGCGATCGCCCAGGACCACAAGACCGGACGCGTGCTGATGATGGCCTGGATGAACCGTGAATCGCTGGCCCTGACCGCCGCCGAGCAGCGTGCCATCTACTGGTCGCGTTCGCGTGGCAAGCTGTGGCGTAAAGGCGAGGAGTCCGGGCATGTGCAAAAACTGCATGAGTTGCGCCTGGACTGTGACGCCGACGTGATCATCCTGATGGTCGAGCAACTGGGCCATATCGCCTGCCATACCGGTCGTGAAAGCTGCTTCTACCGCGTCTATGAAGACGGCCAGTGGAAAATCGTCGACCCGGTCCTGAAGGACCCGGATGCCATCTACAGCGCAGGACACTGACATGAGCGACACCCTCAACCGCCTGGCCGAAGTGCTTGAAGAACGCAAGCAAGCGGCGCCTGACAGCTCTTACGTGGCCAGCCTGTACCACAAGGGCCTGAACAAGATCCTTGAAAAGCTCGGCGAAGAGTCGGTCGAAACGATCATTGCGGCCAAGGATGCCCAGATCAGCAAGGATTACAGCGATGTCATCTACGAAACCGCCGACCTGTGGTTTCATAGCCTGGTGATGCTCAGCGCGCTGGGCCAGCATCCGCAAGCCGTGCTGGATGAACTGGAACGCCGCTTCGGGCTTTCCGGGCATGATGAAAAGGCCGCACGCCAGCCATCTGCCTGATGTTTTATCGGGGACGCCCGCTCCCACAGGCGCCGGGTTGCCGCATCGATATGCTGTACACACAATTTTCAGGAGTACGAAATGGGTATCTTTGACTGGAAACACTGGATCGTCCTGCTGGTCGTCGTGGTCCTGGTGTTCGGCACCAAGAAGCTGAAGAACTTCGGCAGCGACCTGGGCGAGTCGATCAAGGGCTTCCGCAAGGCCATGAACGAAGAAGAGACCAAGCCGACCGAGCAGACTCCGCCGCCTGCCCAGCCTGTGCCACCGGTGCAAAACACCGCGCAGCCGCAGCAAGGCCACACCATCGAAGGCCAGGCCCACCCGGTCCAAGAGCCGCAGCGGAAAGACTGACCCATGTTCGGCATCAGTTTCAGCGAGCTCCTGCTCGTCGGCCTGGTCGCCCTGCTGGTGCTCGGTCCCGAGCGCCTGCCGGGTGCCGCGCGCACGGCAGGCCTGTGGATCGGCCGGCTCAAGCGCAGCTTCAACAGCATCAAGATGGAAGTGGAGCGCGAAATTGGCGCCGACGACATCCGCCGCCAGCTGCATAACGAGCACATCCTGCAGATGGAAGAGGAAGCCAAGCGCATCCTCAACCCAATGACGCCACCCGCGAAGCCGCCGGTCACCACGGCCAGCGTGCAGCCACCTGCCGGGCTCGAAGCCAGGCCGGTCGAAGCACCTGCTGCCCCGGCCGCACCGTCTGAACCGCCTCAACCGCCTCAACCGCCGCGAGCCCCATGAGCGAGAATCCGGAACACGACCAGCCGATGCCGCTGGTTTCGCACCTGACCGAACTGCGCACCCGCCTGCTGCGCTGTGTTGCCGTCATTTTCCTGATCTTTGCCGGGCTGTTCTCCTTCGCCCAGCAGATCTACACACTGGTTTCCGCGCCACTGCGCGAGCACTTGCCGGCCAATGCAACGATGATCGCCACCGATGTGGCCTCGCCGTTCCTCACGCCGTTCAAGCTGACCATGATCGTCTCGCTGTTCCTGGCCATCCCGTTCATCCTTCAGCAGATCTGGGGGTTTATCGCGCCAGGGCTGTACCGCCATGAAAAGCGCATCGCCATTCCACTGTTGGTGTCGAGCATCTTCCTGTTCTATGCCGGTATGGCATTCGCCTATTTCCTGGTATTCCCGCTGATCTTCGGTTTCTTCGCCAGCGCTACACCAGAAGGCGTTTCGATGATGACCGACATCGCAAGCTACCTCGACTTCGTGATGACGCTGTTCTTCGCCTTTGGCGTGGCCTTCGAAATCCCAGTGGCGGTGGTGCTGCTGGTGTGGATCGGCGTGGTCGACGTGAAGTACCTGAAGAAAGTCCGCCCGTATGTGATCATCGGCTGCTTCGTGGTCGGCATGGTCCTCACCCCACCGGACATCTTCTCCCAGACCCTGCTGGCCGTGCCCATGTGGCTGCTGTTCGAGATCGGCGTGCTGTGCGGCAGCCTGATCCGCAAGCGCAGCGCCCACGACGAAACCGCCGACGACCATAACGACCAGCCACCAGCGACCCAACCGTGAACCTGTTGCTTCTTGAAGAGGCCGACTTCGTCTCGGCCAACCGCGTCGTTCTTGCTGATCGGCGCTTCACCCATATGCAGGAAATCCACCGCGTGGCAGTGGGCGACAACCTGCGCGTGGGCCGTATCAACGGCCTGATGGGCAGGGCCACGGTGCTGCGCCTGGAAAAGCACGAAGCCGAACTTGAAGTGGCCTTCGACCAGCAGCCACCGGCCAAGCTGCCGCTGACCCTGGTGCTGGCGGTGCCTCGCCCCAAAATGCTGCGACGGCTGTTCCAGACCGTAGCCACGCTGGGCGTGCCGCGGCTGATCCTGCTGAACAGCTACAAGGTCGAGAAAAGCTTCTGGCAAACGCCCTTTCTGCAGCCCGACACCATTCGCGAGAACCTGATCCTGGGCCTGGAACAGGCGCGTGACACCGTGCTGCCCGAGGTGATCATCGAAAAGCGCTTCAAGCCTTTTGTCGAAGACCGCCTGCCCACCATCGCCGCTGGCACCCTGGGCCTGGTCGGCCACCCCGGCCCTTACCCAGCCTGTCCGCGCGCCGTAGAACAAGCCGTTACCCTGGCCATCGGCCCTGAGGGTGGCTGGATCCCCTACGAGGTCGACCTGCTGGGCAAGGCAGGCCTGGCGCCGGTACAGCTGGGTGATCGCATCTTGCGGGTGGAGACCGCCGTCACCGCGCTGCTTTCGCGTATTTTCTGACACAAACACCCCTTCTTCGCCCATCAAGTTTCCCCCTCCCGGGCCGATGGCCTTGGCAACAATACAATTATTTATGCTGCCAAGCCGCCGGGGAGTCGAACATGTATCAATGGTTAGCCCAATCGCTGGGCAATGTGAGCGTCAATCGCAAACTGGGGCTGGGTTTCGGCCTGGTGCTTCTGTTGACCTTGGCGATTACCCTGACCGGCTGGCACGGCATGGACAGCATCATCGACCGTGGCGACAAACTGGGAAACATCTCGGTCATCCAGCAATACACCCAGGAATTGCGCATCGCCCGCCAGCAGTACGATCGCCGCCGCGACGACGCTTCGCTGGCAGAACTGGAAAAAGCCCTGAGCAACCTCGACCGCCAGGTGCAGCTGATGCTTGGCCAGATCGAACAACCCGCCGATCACCAACGCCTCGAACAGCAACGCGAGGCAGTGCGCATCTACCAGCAGGCATTCAACGAGCTGAAGCAGGCCGACCAACGCCGCGAAGCCAGCCGTGATGTACTGGGTAGCAGCGCCGATAAGGCCGTGGATTTGATAGGCCGCGTACAGCGTAGCCTGCTGCAAGGCGCAAACATCAACCAGTACCAGCACGCGGTGGACGTCAGCGCCCTGCTGCAACAAGCGCGTTTCCAGGTGCGTGGCTACACCTACAGCGGCAATGCCGATTACCAGCAAACGGCACTGAAGGCCATCGACCAGGCCTTGGCCGAGCTGCGTGCACTGCCGGCCAAAGTGCCAGCCGAACATGCTGCCAGCCTGGATGATGCCGCCACAGCCATGGGCGGCTACCGCGATGCGGTCACCCAGTTCGGCAATGCCCAGCTCGCCAGCGAGCAAGCGCTGCAACGCATGGTTGAACAAGGCACGGTACTGCTGCAGGCCAGCCAGATGATGACCGCTTCGCAAACCGAGGTGCGCGATGCCGCTGCCGCGCAGGCCAAAACACTGCTCACGGTTGCCACCGTGCTGGCACTGGCCCTTGGCCTGCTGGCCGCCTGGGCCATTACCCGGCAGATCATCATTCCGCTGCGCCAAACACTGCGCGCCGCAGAGCGTGTGGCCAGTGGAGACCTGACCCAGAGCCTGCAGGTACAACGCCGCGACGAACTGGGCCAATTGCAGGCCAGCATGCATCGCATGACCCAAGGTTTGCGTGAACTGATCGGCGGCATTGGCGATGGCGTGACGCAGATCGCCAGCGCTGCCGAGGAGCTGTCGGCGGTGACAGAACAGACCAGCGCCGGGGTCAACAATCAGAAGGTCGAAACCGACCAGGTGGCGACTGCGATGAACCAGATGACTGCCACCGTGCACGAAGTGGCACGCAATGCCGAACAGGCTTCGGAAGCCGCCTTGATGGCCGACCAGCAGGCCCGCGAGGGTGATCGCGTGGTGGGCGAGGCAGTGGCACAGATCGAGCGCCTGGCCAGCGAAGTGGTCAACTCCAGCGAAGCGATGAACCTGCTCAAGACCGAAAGCGACAAGATCGGCAGCGTACTCGACGTAATCAAATCGGTGGCCCAGCAAACCAACCTTCTGGCCCTCAACGCGGCAATCGAAGCCGCCCGCGCCGGTGAGGCCGGGCGTGGCTTTGCCGTGGTTGCCGACGAAGTGCGCAGCTTGGCCCAGCGCACACAGCAGTCGACCGAAGAGATCGAAGAGTTGATTGCCGGCCTGCAAAGCGGCACCCAACGGGTGGCCAGCGTGATGGACAACAGCCGCCAACTGACCGACAGCAGCGTAGAGCTGACCCGCCGCGCCGGCAGCTCGCTGGAAACCATCACCCGCACGGTGTCGTCGATCCAGGCGATGAACCAGCAGATTGCCACGGCGGCCGAGGAGCAGACGGCGGTGGCCGAAGAAATCAACCGCAGCGTGATGAATGTGCGTGATATTTCCGACCAGACCTCGGCGGCCAGTGAGGAGACGGCCAGCTCCAGCGTGGAACTGGCGCGGTTGGGTACCCATTTGCAAGGGTTGGTTGGGCGGTTCAGGCTGTGATCTGAACTAGCGGTCGCCCGGTCGGGCCTCTTCGCGGGTAAACCCGCTAATGGGCCAAGCCGGCTGGCCAATCTCCACCCGCCGTTCACCATTGCCGCCGCGAAGAGACCGGCACAGGACGAAATATATCCTACTGTTCGCGGCGAATTTTCCTACTTGATTATCAGGTCAAGTCCTACAGCTCCGCTGCCGATGGGCAGAGATGTGATGCCAGCCATGCGCCTGCATCCTTTCTCTCACTCGCTCGGAGATTCCCCATGCTTGGCTCCCTCAACCGCAAGCTCGGCAACATCAGTGTCGCCGCCAAGCTGGCCCTCGGCTTTGCCGTGGTCCTGCTGCTCACCCTGGCCACCACCATCAGCGGCTGGCGTGCCCTGGATGGTGCCATCGTGCGCTCACAGCAACTCAGCGAAATAGGCCTGATCAACGACCTGACAAAAGACCTGCGCGCGGAACGCATCACCTACCGCGTGCTCAACGACGATGCCAGCAAAGCACGCATCAGCAACATCCTCGACCAGCTCAACAGCATGCTGACCACCCTGCAGCAACGCAGCAATGTCGATGAGTCACGGCAGTTGCTGACAGAAAAAATGGCATTGTTACAGCGTCTGCGCGACAACTTCAGCGAACTGCAGCGCAGCGTCGCCAGCCGTGTAGCCCTGCGTGAAGCCCTGCAGTCACAGGAGCATGCACTCAGCGAGGCGATTGACCAACTGCAGACCCAGGCCTTGCTGAAAATGCCTGACGACAGTCAGCAAAGTGGTGTGCTGGGCCTGATGGACACCCTTAGCCGGCATGTCGAAGGTGCCAACCAGCAAAGCCTGGTTCCAGCCTACACCTTCGTCCCGGTCGAGGATTTTGCCAAAGTCGGTGATAACGCCCTGAACGCCGCCGACAGTAGCCTTGCGCAACTGCTTGAAGGCCTTGCGCCGTTGGGCTTGCCACGCGCCATCAGTGAGCAACCGGGTGTCGAGCTGAGCAAGTACCGTACCAGCCTGGATCAGTATCGCCGCGCCGCCGTACGTGTCGAGCAGTTGCAGAACAACATGGAAAACATGGGCAATGAGCTGCGAACGGTGAGCCTCGAACTGGGCAAACGCAAGGTCGAACAACGCGACAGTGAGGCCCTGGCCGCCCGGTCGCTGCTGACCAGTGTGGCGCTGCTGGCAATGGTGGTAGGGGCGCTGGCCGCGTGGCTGATCACCTTGCAGATCACCCAGCCGTTGCGCCAGACGCTGGCTGTGGCCGCCCGCATCGCCAAAGGGGACCTGAGCCAGGTCGACACCGTGCAACGTCGCGACGAAATGGGCCAGCTGCAAACCAGCATGCGCGAGATGACCTTGAGCCTGCGCGACCTGATCGGCGGCATTGATCAGGGTGTCGGCCAGCTGTCACAGGCCGCCACGCAGTTGGCGGCCAGTAGCGAAGACACCAAGCTGCGCATCAATCAGCAGCGCGAGGAAACCGACCAGGTGGCGACTGCCATGAACCAGATGAGCGCCACCGTACAGGAAGTGGCACAGAACGCCGAGCAAGCCTCCCTGGCCGCGACCAACGCTGACCAGCAGGCGCAGGTGGGTGACCAGGTAGTCTCCGAAGCCATCGGCCGTATCGAACAACTGGCCGGGCAGATGGACCATTGCCTGGCGGCCATGCAGCACCTGGCAGGCGAGAGCCAGCGGATTGGCAGCATCCTCGATGTGATCAAGTCGGTGTCTGAACAGACCAACCTGCTGGCGCTGAACGCAGCGATCGAAGCCGCACGGGCCGGTGAAGCCGGGCGCGGCTTTGCCGTGGTGGCCGATGAGGTGCGTGGCCTGGCCCAGCGCACGTCGACGGCGACCGAGGAGATCGGCCAACTGATCGACAGCCTGCACAACGGTACCGACGAAGTGACCCGCTTGCTGGACAGCAGCAAGAGCCTGACCGAACAAAGCGTGGAGCTGAGCCGCAGGGCCGGGCACGCATTGAGCCAGATCACCGACACGGTATCGAGCATTCAGGGCATGAACCAGCAGATCGCCACCGCCAGTGAGGAACAGAGCGTGGTGGCCGAGCAGATCAACCGAAGTGTGATCAATGTGCGGGATGTTTCGGATCAGACCAGTGCAGCCAGTGAGCAGACAGCCGCTTCGAGTGGGGAGCTGGAGCAGCTGGGGCAGCAGTTGCGGGGGATGGTGAGGCGGTTCAACATCTGAAACCGAGTCGCCCTCTTCGCGGGCAAGCCCGCTCCCACAGTTACAACGCAGGTTTCGGAGCAGCGCTGACCTGTGGGAGCGGGCTTGCCCGCGAAGAGGCCGGTGCGGTTACAGCACCTGGCGCAGGAAAGCCTGCGCACGCGGGTCCTTCGGCGCGGCGAAGAACGCGGCGGGAGCCGAGTCTTCCAACAACTTGCCATGGTCAAAGAACAGCACCCGGTCGGCCACTTCTCGCGCAAAGCCCATTTCATGGGTGACACAGACCATGGTCATGCCTTCCTGGGCCAGGGTCTTCATCACGTCCAGCACCTCACCGACCATTTCCGGGTCGAGCGCCGAGGTCGGCTCGTCGAACAGCATCACTTTCGGGTCCATCGCCAGGGCCCGGGCAATCGCCACCCGCTGTTGCTGGCCGCCAGACAAGCGCGACGGGTACTCGTTGGCCTTCTGCGAAATACCCACCTTCTCCAGCAACGCCCGGGCCTTGGCTTCGCGGTCAGCCTTGTTGCGCTTGCGCACCACCTTCTGCGCCAGGCACAGGTTTTCCAGCACAGTCATGTGCGGAAACAGGTTGAAGTGCTGGAACACCATGCCGACTTCGCGGCGGTAGGCATTGATGTCGGTCTTGGGGTCGGCCAGTTGCAGGCCGTCGATGGCCACATGGCCTTGGTCGAAATGCTCCAGGCCGTTGAGGCAGCGCAGGAATGTCGACTTGCCCGACCCCGACGGGCCGAGCACGACCACCACTTCGCCCTTGGCGACCTGAGTGGTGACGTTATCCACAGCCCTTACCACCTGGCCACGGGTGTCGAAGACTTTCAGCAGGTCACGGACTTCAATCACTTTGCGCAAGCCTCCGCTCGAGCCGGCTGGCGATGTGCGACAGCGGCAGGTTGATCAGCAGGTACAGGCCTGCCACGCAGAACCAGATCTCGAAAGTAGAGAACGAGGTGGTGATAGCCTCACGGCCACTCTTGGTCAGTTCGGTGATGGCGATCACCGACACCAGCGAGGTGTCCTTGACCAGGCTGATGAACTGGCCGGCCAGGGGCGGAAGCACGCGCTTGAAGGCCTGCGGCAAGATCACATGGCGCATCGACTGGCCAGCGTTCAGGCCCAGCGACCGGGCAGCCTCGTTCTGACCTTTGGCGATCGACTGCACGCCTGCACGGACGATCTCGGCCACGTAAGCACCGGTGAACAATGCCAGCGCCGCTACCCCGGCAAACTCGCGGGACAGGTTGAGCACGGTGCCGATGAAGAAGTAGAAGATGAAGATTTGCACCAGCAGCGGCGTGCCGCGCACCAGCTCGACATACACGGTCGACAGGTCGCGCAGGGTCGGGTTGTTCGACAACCGGCACAATCCGGCGAACAGGCCGATCACCAGGCCCAGCGCCCCGGACACCACCGAGATCCACAAGGTGGTCCACAGGCCCCATGCCAGCGGGCCCGCGGCCCAATGGCGGGTTACCCCGATCTGGTCGCCTTCGGCAACATCGTCGCCGCGGCTCAGTTGCAGGCTGTCCTTGTCCACATCGAGCACTTGCTCGGCACCACTTTCGTCCTTCAGCGTGACGCGGGCGTTGTCACCGGAAATGACGATTTCCTGCACAGTGCCGTAGCCGGCAGCGCGTTGTGTTTCCTCGGCCTTGTAGGCGAAGTACTGCGGTACGCGGTTCCAGCGCCACTCGTAGGAAATCATCGAGGTGGCCATGTAAAGGCTGAGCGCCAGGCCTACCAGGACCAGGGCAGTCAACCCATGCCAAGGCCACTGGGCTTTCTTGTGTTTGATCACGTGGGGTACTTCCGTAAATGCAAACGCGCAGGGTTTGCCTGCGCGTCGGGGTCATAAAGCCGGGCTTGTGGCCTGAGCCTTATTCCATTTCCTTCAGCCAGTCCTTGTTCTTGAACCACTTGTCGTGAATACGATCGTAGGTCCCGTCGTGCTTGATCTGGTGCAGGAAGTTGTTGATGAAGTTGATGCTGTCGTAGTCGCCTTTCTTCAGGCCGAAGGCCAGCGGCTCGTAGGTGAAGGGCTCGTCGAGGAACAGCAGCTTGCCTGCACCGGCTTTATCCACCGCCACCACGTTGTACGGCGCGTCATAGACAAAGGCGTCGGCCTTGCCGTTGACCACGTCCATGACGGCTTCCTGTTCGTTGTCGTAGCCGTGGTACTTGGCTTTGCTGATCAGCTTCTTGGAGACCATTTCGCCGGTGGTGCCAAGCTTGGAGGTCAGGCGGTACTTCTCGTTGTTCAGGTCCTTGTACGACTTGATCTCGCCAGCCAGCTCCTTGCGGATCAGCAGGGTCTGGCCAACCACGATGAAGGGTTCGCTGAAGTTCAGGCGCAGGTTGCGCTCCTGGGTCAGGGTCATGCCGCTGCCGATCATGTCGAACTTGTCGGTCAGCAGGGCCGGGATGATGCCGTCATAGGCGGTGGACACTGCCTCGAACTTCACGCCCATGGACTTGGCCATGGCTTTGAGGATATCGACTTCGAAGCCGATGATCTCGCCACGTTTGTTGGTCATCTGGAACGGCATGTAAGTCGGGTCCATGCCCACCCGCAGGGTGCCACGCTTGACCGCGTCGTCGATGGCGCCCGCCTGGGCCGCGGTCACGGCGACCAGGGCGGTCACACCGACCAGCAGTCGCGAAAGGTATTTCTTGATCATCACCAAGTCCCCTAGCAAGAAAAGTAGCGAATCTTATTGTGTTGGCACGGCCGTACTGGCCGAAGCGTCGTATCGGAGAGGGATGCTAACGCATGGCGGCCCGTGGACCTAGAGCCGCAGGGGGACTTTGTTGGCCAAAATGAGGGGGTTAGGCCAAAAAGCTTCGCGGGTGAACCCGCTCCTACAAGGGCATGTGTATCCCTGGTAGGAGCGGGTTCACCCGCGAAGAGGCCCGGTCATGCGCCCCGTAGGGCGGGTTCATCGGGGCGCCGAACCGCCGCGAACAGGCCCGATCAAGCGCCGACGAGGCTCGGTTGGCCTGCGTTTTCAGGGTGCAACGGCAACAGCGGCGAATGCGGGTCATTGTTGATCGACGCACGCCACACATCGATCCATGCCGCATTGTGCTCGGCCCACACCTGCTCGTGCAGGCGGCTCAGTGCCACCGGGTCGCTGAGCAGAGCCAGGCGAGTATTGAGGTCCAGGCCTTTCGGCCCGACTTCAATCGCCTTGGCAACGCGCTCGGCACGCAACGCTTCGATCGGTGCCGCCTGGCCATGGCGGGCAGTGGCCATGGCACAGGCCAGGGCATTCTGCCGCGGGTCGACCACGGCCCGCACGAAGCCATCATGCAGGGCATGCCAGCGGTTTTCGTGGGTGTACTGGTCGGTAGCCAACAGCTCTTGTGGCGTGGCGTATTCCTCTGGGATAAGGAACAGCTTCTCGTCCTTGGCCGCCAGGCCCAGGCGGGTGCGGCTGGAAATCACCGATACCGGGATCGACAGCACCAGCGAACCGACGATAGGCGCCAGCCACCACAGGAAGCTCGGGTTCAACCACGCCACCAGTGCGGCCCAGGCAATGCCCAGCAGCGTCTGCGGGCCATGCCGGCGCACCGCTTCGCCCCACGGCGTGGAGTCGTCGTCACGCTGCGGCGAGTTCCAGGTCGCAGCCCAGCCGAGGAATGCGGCCAGCACGAAGCGGGTGTGGAAGATCATGCGTACCGGTGCCAGCAACATGGAGAACAGCATCTCCATCAGCATCGACAAGGTGACCTTGACGCGTCCACCGTACTCGACGGCGCCCTTGGCCCAGATCAGGATGACGCTGAGCAGCTTGGGCAGGAACAGCAGCACAATGGTGGTGGAGAACAGCGCCACAGCCTTCTCCGGGTGCCACTGCGGCCACAGCGGGTAAAGCTGGTACGGCTCGATGAAATACTGTGGCTCCATCAGCGTGTTGGTTGCCAGCAGCGCGGTCGACAGCACCAGGAACAGGAACCACAGCGGCGCCGACAGGTAAGACATCACCCCGGTAAGGAACACCGCACGGTGAACCGGGTGCATGCCCTTGACCAGGAACAGGCGGAAGTTCATCAGGTTGCCGTGGCACCAGCGGCGGTCGCGCTTGAGCTCGTCAAGCAGGTTTGGCGGCAGTTCTTCGTAGCTGCCCGGCAAGTCGTAGGCAATCCACACACCCCAGCCGGCACGGCGCATCAGCGCAGCTTCGACGAAGTCGTGGGAAAGGATGGCACCGGCGAACGCGCCTTTGCCCGGCAACGGCGCCAGGGCGCAGTGCTCGATGAACGGCTTCATGCGGATGATCGCGTTGTGGCCCCAGTAGTGCGACTCACCCAACTGCCAGAAGTGCAGACCGGCAGTGAACAGTGGGCCGTACACGCGGGTAGCGAACTGCTGCATGCGTGCATACAGGGTGTCCATGCCCGAGGCTTTCGGCCCGGTCTGGATGATGCCGGCGTCCGGGTTGGCCTCCATCAGGCGCACCAGGCTGCTCAGGCACTCGCCGCTCATGACGCTGTCGGCGTCGAGCACGACCATGTACTTGTACTCGCCACCCCAGCGACGGCAGAAGTCGTCGAGGTTACCGCTCTTGCGCTTCACACGGCGCCGACGGCGGCGGTAGAAGATGCGGCCAAAGCCTTTGGTTTCACGGCACACATCCAGCCAGGCCTGTTGCTCGGCCACGGCAATGTCGGTGTCGTTGGTGTCGCTGAGCACAAAGAAGTCGAACCGGTCGAGGTTGCCGCTGGCGGCCACCGACTCGAACGTTGCGCGCAGGCCGGCGAACACCCGCGGCACGTCTTCGTTGCAGATCGGCATCACCAGCGCGGTACGCGCCTCGGGCGCGATCGGCTCGTTGCCTGCGCTGCTACCGGAAATCTTGTATTTGTCACGCCCGGTGAGCAGCTCGAGGAAGCCCATCAGCGCGGTCCAGAAGCCCGCCGACACCCAGCAGAACAGGATGCCGAAGAGGATCAGGATGGAAGTTTGCAGGGCATACGGCCACACCTGCACCACCGTGTCCCACAGCGGCTGGTTGACGATTTCGTCAAAGTCCACGAACGACCAGCCCTGGTACGGCAGGATGCCTTTCATGTACCAGCCAGCGACGATGGTCTGGCCGATCATCAGCGCCAGCAGAATGTAACGGCGGATAGAGCCGACCGTGCGCCAGCGGGCCGGCGGCAGCTCGCGCTTGGGCGGCTGCGGGGCATTGGGGCGGCCGGTCATGCGTCGCCACATGCGGATCAGCACATTGGTGCGCCATGGCTCGGGCACGACCTTGGTGCGTTTGATCGGCGGGGCGATCTTCAGGCACAGGCGGCCGCTGCCGTCGACGCCGAGCATTTCGGCTTCTTCCAGCTCGGCGGCGCTGCCCACGGTCAGGCGCGGGCCCACCGAGGCCTGCACGGCCTCGGCAGAGCTGGCGGCCGGGTTGGCCGCCAAGCGTTGGTGTAGCTCACTGAACGAGGTGCAGCTGGCAAGCTCAGCCCGCTGCTCGTCGCTCAGTGGTAGGTGGGCCAGGTACTCGCCAAGCGATTCCGGCCTTGCGCTTGAGTTACTCATCGGCAGGCAACTGATAGCTCCAGGTCTCGGTCAGCACCTTCTCGGTGGTGGCCGGGGCCCCGTTGGTGGGCGCCGCATCGGCGGCAGGTTGTTCGGCCTTGGCAGATTGCTCAGCCTTGACGGCTTTCTCGGCCTTGGCATGCTTGGCTGCGGCCTTGTCCTGCTTGGCGTCCTGGGCAGGCTTGGCAGGCTCGACCGGTACATCACGCACCAGTGCGGCGCGCATTTCGGTCGACTTGTTGGCTTCCTTGACCTTCAGGCGCAGGGTCAGGCGCCAGCCCTTGGTCTCAGGGTTATAGCGCAGATTGTTCTCGACCACCTCGGCGTTGTCGCCCACGCTGATCTGGCTGCGCACGGCGGCGTCTTCCGGCAGGGCGGCAAGCGCCGGGCCGGCGAAGTCGACCAGGAATGCCACGCTGCCATCTGGCTGGCGGATCAGGTTGGACTGCTTGACGTCACCCGTGGAACGCAGGGTCTGCTTGACCCAGCCCAGATCAGGGGCCTGGAACTTCGGCTCGTCGATGGTCCAGTGCAGGCGGTAGGCGTACTCGAACGGCTTACCTGGCTCCGGCAGTTTCTCCGGGCTCCAGAAGGCCACGATATTGTCGTTGGTCTCGTCGGCGGTCGGGATTTCGACCAGGTCGACGCTACCCTTGCCCCAGTCACCCTTCGGCTCGATCCAGGCGCTTGGGCGCTTCTGGTAGTTGTCGTCGAGGTCTTCGTAGTCACTGAAGGCGCGCTGACGCTGCATCAGGCCGAAACCACGTGGGTTCTCGACGCTGAAGTTACTCACGGCCAGGTGTTTCGGGTTGTTCAGCGGGCGCCACAGCCACTCGCCGTTGCCGGCATGGATCGACAGGCCTTCGGAGTCGTGCAGGGCCGGGCGGTAGTTGAGCACCTTGGACGGCTGGTTGGGGCCGAACAGGTACATGCTGGTCAGCGGAGCAATGCCCAGGCGGCTGACATGATCACGCAGGAACACGCGGGACTGCACGTCGACCACGGTGTCGTTGCCTGGACGCAGGGTCAGCTTGTAGGCGCCGGTGGAGCGCGGCGAATCCAACAGCGCGTAGATCACCAGGTGCTTGTCGGCTGGCTTGGGCTTTTCAACCCAGAACTCGGTGAAGCGCGGGAATTCTTCGCCCGACGGCAGGGCGGTGTCGATGGCCAGGCCACGGGCAGACAGGCCGTACACGTGGCCCTTGCCGACTACGCGGAAATAGCTGGCGCCAAGCAGGGTCATGATCTCGTCCTGCTTGTCGGCCTTGTTGATCGGGTACAGCACGCGGAAACCGGCATAACCGAGGTTTTTCGTGGTTTCCGGGTCGTGCGGCACGTCACCGAACTCGAAGCGGTCCGGGTCGTACTTGATTTCCTCGACCTTGGTGGCGGTGACCTCGTTGATTTTCACCGGGGTGTCGAAGTGCATGCCCTGATGATAGAACGACAGCTTGAACGGGGTCTTGTCCTTGGCCCACTCGGCCTTTTCCTGCAGGAAACGGATTTTCTGGTAGTCCGCGAACTTCATGTCGCGGAACACGGCCGGCAGGTTGCTTTTTGGCGCTTCGTACTTCTGGCCGGCCAGATCCTTTGCCTTGGCAGCAACATCGTCAAGATTGAATGCCCACAGCTGGCCCGCGCTCATCAGGCCGACCAGAGCCACACTGGCCATCAGCGACTTGCGTAGCCCGACGCTGGGGATTCTTGATGCTTTTTGGGGACTAACAATCACGAGCAACCCTCGCCGAAAACAGATCATGAAACCAACGGCCAGCGACAAATGCCGGGTTGGCGAGCACTGTTCGGACCCCGAGAGGGCGTAATGATTCCCCAAACGGATCCAGACAATGCTCGAGTCAGAGTGAAACGGACCTACGAACGCAGGTCCATGCAGCGCGCGATTATCCAGCAGGTTGCGTGACAACGCATCAGGCTGGAGCAACTATTTATCGTACAAAACCCCTTGTTTTCCTGTGAACAACGGGTTTTTTGACCTCATATTTGTAACATAAATGTTACCGGGCCATCATTGACCAGGTGCACCTGCATATCCGCACCAAAACGGCCGCTGGCTACGTCGGCGTACTGAGCTTTTGCCTGTTGCAAAAGATAGTCGAACAACTCGGCGCCGAGGGCCGGTGGCGCTGCGGTCGAGAAGCTTGGACGCATGCCATTGCGGGTGTCGGCCGCCAAGGTGAACTGTGACACCAGTAGCAGGCCACCCCCGACATCCTTGAGCGACAGGTTCATCTTGCCCTGCTCGTCACTGAACACCCGGTAGTTCAGCAGCTTGTGCAACAGCTTATCGGCCTGTTCACGGGAATCTTCAGGCTCGACCGCGACCAGCACCAGCAACCCTTGGTCGATGGCGCCGACCACCTCCCCCGCCACTTCAACCCGCGCACCGCGCACGCGCTGCAGCAGGCCCCTCATGCTTCTTCCAGAGGCAAATCGAGCAGGCGCCGGGCCATCTGGTCGGCGGCACGCACCAAGGCATCGGTGATGCCAGGCTCGGAAGCCGCGTGACCGGCGTCACGGATCACTTTCAACTCACTGTTCGGCCAGGCCTGGTGCAACGCCCAGGCGTTGTCCAAGGGGCAGATCACATCGTAGCGACCATGCACGATCACCGCCGGCAGGTGGGCGATTTTGGGCAGATCGCGGATCAGCTGGTCCGGTTCGAGGAAGGCGTTGTTCATGAAGTAGTGGCATTCGATGCGGGCGATCGACAGCGCCCGCTGCGGTTCGGAAAAGCGGTCGACCACCAGCGGGTTGGGGCGCAGGGTGGCGGTACGGCCTTCCCAGGTGGACCACGCCTTGGCGGCGTGCATCTGGGCGATCTGGTCGTTACCGGTCAGGCGCTTGTGGAAGGCCCTGACCAGGTCGCCGCGTTCCTCCGGTGGAATCGGTGCGATGTAGTCCTGCCAGTAGTCGGGGAACAGGCGGCTGGCGCCTTCCTGGTAGAACCACTCGATTTCCTGCGGCCGGCACAGGAAGATGCCGCGCAGGATCAGGCCGTGCACGCGTTCGGGGTGAGCCTGAGCGTAGGCCAGGGCCAGGGTCGAGCCCCAAGAACCACCGAACAGCACCCACTTGTCTATGCCAAGGTGTTCGCGAATGCGCTCCAGGTCTTCGACCAGGTGCCAGGTGGTGTTGTTCTCCAGGCTCGCATGAGGCGTGGAGCGGCCACAGCCGCGCTGGTCGAAGGTGATGATGCGGTACAGGTTGGGATCAAAGTAGCAGCGGCTCTGGGCGTCGCAGCCAGCACCGGGGCCTCCGTGGATGAACACCACGGGCAGACCTTCCGGCGAGCCGCTTTCGTCGACATAAAGCACATGCGGCGCTTCCACGGCCAGATCGTGCCTGGCGTAGGGTTTGATCTGCGGGTAGAGGGTCTGCATTGCGCACTCCGTGTGAGGATTATTCGGCCGTGGGCCATCATAAACCTGAATTGCGCTTTCAGCACCGTCCTTGCTGACGCGTTCGAACGGCGCGAATTGACCCTTGCGCAGAATTCCGGCAACTGCCTCCCACGGTGCCTGGCGACGCCGATAGCGTCGCCGCCTCCACTCAACGCTTGTAACGCTCGTCGCCCCAGGCCAGCAGCGCTTGCAGTAGCTGCCTCAATACCGCTTGCGTCGGTTGCGCCAAGTCTTCCCGGTAGGCAAAAGGCTCGACTTCCTCCATATAGGTGCTTTGCGCCAGCTCCAGTTGCACAGCATGGATATGGTTGGCCGGGTCGCCATAATGCCGGGTGATGTGACCGCCTTTGAACCGACCATTAAGCACATGGTTGTAACCTTGCACCTTGGCGCACACACCCTGCAGCCGATCAGCCAGTGCAGGATCGCAACTGGCGCCGTTGAAAGTACCCAGGTTGAAGTCCGGTAACTTGCCGTCGAACAGGTGCGGGATCAGCGAACGGATCGAATGGGCATCCCACAGCAGCGCATAGCCAAACTGCTCACGCAAGCGATCCAGTTCACGACGAATAGTCGTGTGATAAGGGCGCCAGATTTGCTCCAGGTAGCGTTTGCGCTCTTCGCCAGACGGCGCCAGCCCGTCTTTGAAGAGGGGTTCGCCGCCGAACAAGGTCGCCGGGTACAAGCCCGTGGTGGCGCCGACGTACAGCGGCTTGTCGTCCTCCGGACGGTTCAGGTCGATGACGAAGCGTGAGTACTCTGCGGCCACCACGCTGGCGCCCATGTCACGGGCAAAGTCGTACAACTGCGGGATGTGCCAGTCGGTGTCCGGCAAGCTTTGCGCCTGGTCGACCAGGCCGTCGCGCACGGCGTCGGTCAGACGCAAGCCAGCGTGCGGCATGCTGATCAGCAGCGGCAGGCGACCTTGGTGAAAACTCAATACCTTGTCCATCGTGCCTCGCTCAGTTGGAGATTTCGTGGCCCATGCGCACTACACGCTTGGGCAGGTCGCCACCCAGCCAGTAGGCCAGGTCGGCGGGGCGTTCGATTTGCCAGGCAACGAAGTCAGCCACCTTGCCCACTTGCAGCGAACCGTGGCTGTCACCCAAGCCCAGCGCCGTGGCAGCGTGCACCGTAACGCCTGCCAGGGCCTCTTCCGGCGTCATGCGGAAGCAGGTGCAGCCCATGTTCAGCATCAACCGCAGCGACAACCCTGGCGAGGTGCCGGGGTTGAGGTCGCTGGCCAGGGCAATCTTTACCCCGTGGCGGCGCAATGCATCCATTGGCGGCAGCTGGGTTTCACGCAGGAAGTAGAAAGCACCCGGTAGCAGCACGGCGACCGTGCCGGCGCTTGCCATGGCCACGGCGTCTTCCTCTGTCATGAACTCCAGATGGTCAGCCGACAGTGCCTGGTAACGCGCGGCCAGGCTTGAGCCGTGCAACGATGACAGTTGTTCGGCATGCAGCTTGACCGGCAGGCCCAGTTCGCGCGCCTTGATGAACAGCCGCTCGACCTGGGCCGGCGAGAACGCGAGGTGTTCGCAGAAGGCATCCACCGCATCCACCAGGCCTTCGCCGGCCAAGGCCGGCAACATCTCGTCACAGATGTGCGCGATGTAGTCGTCGGCCCGACCCGCGTACTCCGGGGGCAAAGCGTGCGCCGCCAGGCACGTGGCACGCACCGTCAGCGGCAGCTCGTCGGCCAGGCGGCGGGCCACTCGCAGCATCTTGCGCTCGTTGGCCAGGTCCAGGCCGTAGCCGGACTTGATCTCGAGGGTGGTCACGCCATCGCGCATCAGTGCCTGAACGCGCTGGTGAGCACTGGCGAACAACTCGTCTTCGCTGGCCGCACGGGTAGCCCGCACAGTGCTGGCGATACCGCCACCCTGTGCGGCGATTTCGGCATAGCTCACGCCCTGCAGGCGTTGCTCGAACTCGCCGCTGCGGTTGCCGCCGAACACCGCATGGGTGTGGCAGTCGATCAGCCCGGGAGTGACCCAGGCACCACCCAGGTCAACCGTGCGGTCAGCTTCGACGGGCGCCAGCTCGGCGCGCGGGCCTATCCACTCGATCAGCCCGGCGCTGGTGACGATCGCCGCATCCTCGATGGCCGAGTAGCGGCCATCGGCCATGGTTGCAACATGGCAATGCTGCCAGAGGGTTCTCATGCACAATCTCCTTTGCTAGCGGTGCAGCTCGGCCGGCTCCGCTACCGGCTGGCCCTGCCCTGCGCGCGGCTTGCACCACAGCAGGTAGGACGCCACCAGGAATACCACCCAGATCACGCCGACGATCAATGCCGCCTGGGTGTCCGGGAAGTAACCGAGCACGCCAAAGATGAACACCATGAACGCAATGGCCATGGCCGGGCCGTATGGCCAGAACGGTACCGGAAACTTGAGCTGGGCCACTTGCTCGCGGCTCATGCTGCGGCGCATGGCTACCTGGGTGAGCAGGATCATCAGCCACACCCACACCGTGGCGAAGGTGGCGATCGAGGCAATCAGCAGGAACACATTTTCCGGGATCAGGTAGTTGAGCAATACGCCGATCAGCAGCGCAGCCCCCATCACCACGACGGTCATCCACGGTACGCCATGTTTCGACAACTTGCTGAAACCGCGCGGGGCGTGGCCTTGCTGGGCCAGGCCATACATCATGCGGCCAGCGCCAAAGATGTCGCTGTTGATGGCGGAGATGGCAGCGGAAATCACCACGACGTTCAGCACGGCAGCGGCAGAGCCAATGCCCAGGTTGCTGAAGATCTGCACGAACGGGCTGCCCTGGCTGCCGATCTGCGGCCATGGGTACAGGCACATCAGCACGAACAGGGTGAGCACGTAGAACAGCAGGATACGCAGTGGCACCGCGTTGATCGCTTTGGGAATGACGCGCTGCGGGTCTTTTGCCTCGCCGGCGGTGACGCCGATGATCTCGATACCGCCGAAGGCGAACATCACCACGGCAAACGACGCAATCAAGCCCCCCACGCCGTTAGGCATGAAGCCGCCGTGGTCGAACAGGTTGCTCATGCCCACGGCATGCCCGGTACCCACCTGGCTGAAACCGAAAGCCATGATGCCGAGGCCGGCCAGGATCATCGCCACGATGGCGCCGACCTTGAGCAGCGACAGCCAGAATTCCATTTCGCCGAATACCTTGACGTTGCACAGGTTGAGGCCGCCGATCAGGAAAACGATGCCCAGCACCCAGATCCAGCGGGCTACCTCCGGGAACCAGAAGCCCATGTAGATACCGAACGCGGTGACGTCGGCGATGGCGACGATGACCATCTCGAAAGCGTAGGTCCAGCCAAGGATGAAGCCGGCCATTGGGCCGAGGTAGGTGGTGGCGTAGTGGCCGAAGGAGCCGGCCACCGGGTTGTGCACGGCCATTTCGCCAAGGGCGCGCATGACCATGAACACTGCAGCGCCGCCGATCAGGTAGGCCAGCAGAACGGCCGGGCCTGCCATCTGGATGGCCGAGGCAGAGCCGTAGAAAAGGCCGGTGCCGATGGCGGAGCCGAGGGCCATGAAACGGATGTGGCGGGCACTTAGCCCGCGCTTGAGACCTTGAGCTTGTTGCATGTCACGTCCTTGAATTGTTTTTGTGGTCGTGAGATTCAGGGGGCTGCTGCGCAGCCCCTTCGCGGGCACGCCCGCTCCCACAGGGGATGGTGTTTTGCACCTACTTCTGTGGGAGCGGGCGCGCCCGCGAAGGGCCGCCCAGCGGCCCCAGGGGCGTTACAGGCTTGGCAGTACACCCGCCGGCAGCAAGCCGGTCAGACTACCCTTGGCCAACAGGTCCACGGCCTTTTCGATATCCGGCGCGAAGAAACGGTCACGGTCGTAGTGCGGCACCTCACTGCGCAGCGCCTGGCGCGCCTGCTCCAGCTTGGCCGAAGTCTTCAGGCCTTTGCGCAGGTCCAGGCCCTGGCACGCGCCCAGCCATTCGATGGCCAGCACGCCACGGGTGTTTTCGGCCATTTCCCACAGGCGCTTGCCGGCGGCCGGGGCCATCGACACGTGGTCCTCCTGGTTGGCCGAAGTTGGCAGGCTGTCGACGCTGTGCGGGTGCGACAAAGCCTTGTTCTCGCTGGCCAGGGCGGCAGCGGTGACCTGGGCGATCATGAAGCCGGAGTTGACCCCACCGTTTTCCACCAGGAACGGCGGCAGCTGGGACATGTGCTTGTCCATCATCAGCGAGATGCGGCGCTCGCTGAGCGAGCCGATTTCAGCGATGGCCAGGGCCAGGTTGTCAGCCGCCATGGCCACCGGTTCGGCGTGGAAGTTGCCGCCGGAGATCACATCACCTTCGGCAGCGAACACCAGCGGGTTGTCCGACACAGCGTTGGCTTCGATGCCCAGTACCTCGGCGGCCTGACGCAGCTGGGTCAGGCAGGCACCCATGACCTGCGGCTGGCAGCGCAGCGAGTACGGGTCCTGGACCTTGTCGCAGTTCTTGTGCGACAGCGACACTTCGCTGGAGTCGCCCAGCAGGTCGCGGAAGCAGGCCGCGGTGTCGATCTGGCCGCGTTGGCCACGCACTTCGTGGACACGCGCATCGAAGGGCGAGCGCGAGCCCAATGCGGCTTCGACGCTCAGGCCGCCGCAGGCGATGGCCGCGGCATACAGGTCTTCGGCCTGGAACAGGCCACGCAAGGCATAGGCGGTGGAGGCCTGGGTACCGTTGAGCAGGGCCAGGCCCTCTTTGGCGGCCAGGGTCAGCGGTTCGAGGCCGGCAATCGCCAAGGCTTCGGTGGCCGGCAGCCACTGGCCCTTGTAGCGGGCCTTGCCTTCGCCCAGCAGCACCAGCGACATATGCGCTAGCGGGGCAAGGTCACCGGATGCGCCTACCGAGCCTTTCAGCGGGATGTGCGGGTAGACTTCGGCGTTGACCAGGGCAATAAGCGCGTCGATGACTTTGCGGCGGATGCCGGAGAAGCCACGGCTGAGGCTGTTGATCTTCAGTACCATGATCAACCGCACCAGGTCGTCATCCAGCGGCGCGCCGATACCGGCGGCGTGGGACAGCACCAGCGAGCGCTGCAGGTTCTCCAGGTCATGGCTGGCGATGCGGGTCGAGGCCAGCAGGCCGAAACCGGTGTTGATGCCGTAGGCAGTACGGTCTTCGGCAATGATCTGCTCGACACAGGCGACGCTGGCGTCGATGGCCGGTGCGGCGCTGGCATCCAGTTGCAGGCGCACGGGCGCGGCATGGATCGCGCGCAGCTGGGCCAGGGTCAGGGTGCCAGGCTTGAGGGTGAGTTCGGTCACGTTACTACTCCAAATCGCGTGGAGCCGCAGGCCCGCTTGTGGGTGCCTGCGCGCTCCTTCTTGTTGTTCAGTATCACCCCTTGCAGGGTGCGATCCAAAGCGTGGTGATCAGCCGGTGATCATCGGCAGGTCCAGGCCCTGCTCCTTGGCGCAGTCGATGGCGATTTCATAACCGGCATCGGCGTGACGCATGACGCCAGTCCCTGGGTCGTTGGTCAGTACCCGGGCGATGCGCTCGGCGGCCTCATCGGTACCGTCGCAGACGATGACCATGCCCGAGTGCTGCGAGAAGCCCATGCCCACGCCACCGCCATGGTGCAGCGAGACCCAGGTGGCGCCGCCTGCGGTGTTCAGCAGGGCGTTGAGCAGCGGCCAGTCGGAAACAGCGTCCGAACCATCACGCATGGCCTCGGTTTCGCGGTTCGGGCTGGATACCGAGCCGGAGTCGAGGTGGTCACGGCCGATCACCACTGGTGCCGACAGCTCGCCGCTGCGGACCATTTCGTTGAAAGCCAGGCCCAGCTTGGCGCGAAGGCCCAGCCCCACCCAGCAGATACGTGCCGGCAGGCCCTGGAAGCTGATGCGCTCGCGGGCCATGTCCAGCCAGCGGTGCAGGTGGGCGTCGTCGGGGATCAGTTCCTTGACCTTGGCGTCGGTCTTGTAGATGTCCTCGGCTTCACCGGACAGCGCCGCCCAGCGGAACGGGCCGACGCCGCGGCAGAACAGTGGGCGGATGTAGGCCGGGACGAAGCCTGGGAAGTCGAAGGCATTGGCCACGCCCTCCTCCTTGGCCATCTGGCGGATGTTGTTGCCGTAATCGAAGGTCGGGATGCCCTGCTTCTGGAAGTCCAGCATGGCCTGCACGTGCACGGCCATCGACTGCTTGGCGGCCTTGACCACTGCAGCCGGTTCGGTCTGCGCACGGTCGCGGTACTGTTCCCAGGTCCAGCCGGCTGGCAGGTAGCCGTTCAGTGGGTCGTGGGCGCTGGTCTGGTCGGTGACCATGTCCGGGCGCACGCCACGTTTGACCAGCTCTGGGAGGATTTCGGCGGCGTTGCCGTGCAGGGCGATGGAGATGGCCTTGCCTTCGGCGGTGTACTTGGCGATGCGTGCGAGGGCGTCGTCGAGGTCAGTGGCCTGCTCGTCGACATAGCGGGTTTCCAGGCGGAAGTCGATACGGCTCTGCTGGCATTCGATGTTCAGCGAGCAAGCCCCAGCCAGGGTCGCGGCCAGTGGCTGGGCGCCGCCCATGCCGCCCAGGCCAGCGGTGAGTACCCACTTGCCTTTCAGGCTGCCGCCGTAGTGCTGGCGACCGGCTTCGACGAAGGTTTCATAGGTGCCCTGGACGATGCCCTGGCTGCCGATGTAGATCCAGCTGCCGGCGGTCATCTGGCCGTACATGGCCAGGCCCTTGGCGTCCAGTTCGTTGAAGTGTTCCCAGTTGGCCCAGTGTGGCACCAGGTTGGAGTTGGCAATCAGCACGCGCGGTGCGTTGCTGTGGGTCTTGAACACACCGACCGGCTTGCCCGACTGCACCAGCAGGGTTTCGTCGTCTTCCAGGCGGGTCAGGGTTTCGACGATCTTGTCGTAGCAGGCCCAGTTGCGCGCGGCGCGGCCGATACCGCCGTATACCACCAGCTCTTTCGGGTTTTCCGCGACCTGTGGATCGAGGTTGTTCATCAGCATGCGCAGTGGCGCTTCGGTCAGCCAGCTTTTGGCGGTCAGCTTGTTGCCACGTGGGGCACGGATTTCAACGTCACGGTATTTGTTGTTGTCGGTCACGGGAAAGGTCCTCTGCGGTCGTCCGCGGGCGGGTATGTCGTGGTCAATATACAAACACACCTTTACTTGTATGTACAAGCATGGACAACCAAAATAATCGGACCTTACCGTTCCTGGCTTGAGATTTATGTTGGGGTATAGATCGAGCGCCGCGCGGGCGGCGCTCGATCTCACAGGCGCCAAAAATCTACAGCCGAACTTTCAGCGCCCATCAAGTTCGATCAGGCAGCACCGCCCCTGCACAACCAGCCCCAGCAATTCATCATTGCCTTCCAGCCGCAAGCAGTCGAACAACCCCAACCGCTGCGTCTCGCGCCCGGAAATAGTGACTTCGACCAGGCTGCTGGCAGCAAACAACAACACCGTCGACGCCGAGCTGTACACCCGGCTGGTGCCATCCAGCCACTGCAGCCGCGCCCGATATCGCTGCGGTGCATAGATCAGGTTGAAATCGCGGATCGCCCCGCCCAGCAACTTGCAGCTGACCTGGCTCTCGCCGCTGAACGCAAACGCATCGAACGCCAGCAATGGCCGACTGGCCTGGCCATCGACCAGCAGGCGCATGCCGTCGCCCTGCAGCACGGTGATGATCCGCTGGTAGCCGGCAAAGGTGGAAAACCCGCCCGACTCTTCGATGTCGGCAATCGACAGACGCCAACCAAAACCGTCCAGACCCTCGCCACTGTCGCGGGTGATCTCTTCGGTGAAACCACCACCGTTCTTCCAAGGCATGCGCGGGTAATCGTGCGCACGCAACAACTGCAGCTGACTCATTTGCTGAAACGTCCTTCCAGGCGATGACGGGAACCGGGGTGGATCAGCCGTGCAGCGGTCACCGGCTGGCGGCCGGACCAGGTGCGACGACGAATCAGCAGGCAAGGCTCGCCCCGGTCGATCTGCAACAGGGTGCATTCTTCCGGCTCGGCCAGGATTGCCTCGACCACATGCTCGCCCTCCGTCAGCGGCGCCACCTGGGACAGGTAGGCGTAAGGCGTCTGCCGGGTGAAGTCCTGCTTGAGGTAATCGGGCGCAATGGCCGCGTTGACGTAACGGTCCTCGATCTGCACTGGCACGCCGTTCTCGAAATGCACGATCAACGAATGGAACACGCGCTGACCTTCACGCATGTCCAGCGCCAGCGCCCGTTCGGAGCCGGCCGCTTCTTCGGCAAGCGTGATCACCTGGCAGCTATGCTGGTGTCCGCGCGCGGCAATTTCGTCGGCAATGTTGTTGACCTCGAACAGCGCCGAACGGCCCTTGGGCTCGGCCACGAAGGTGCCGACCCCTTGCATGCGCACCAGCAGGCCTTCTGCGGTGAGTTCACGCAGGGCGCGGTTGATGGTCATGCGGCTGAAGCCCAGCTCGTTGACCAGCTCGCTCTCGGAGGGTACCCGGTGATGCGGTGGCCAGCTGCCGTTGTCGATCTGCTGGATGATCATCTGTTTGACCCGGGCGTAGAGCGGCGCCGGGCCCTCGCCCATCTGGGCAACCAGCACGGAGACAGGAGGTGTCGGCACGGCGATGGATCCTTGTGCAAATGAAATGAGCGGTAGCTTGCCGCAGTTTACCCGGCAGGCAAACGCCTGTATATGTATATACAAGTTAACAATAACAGGATTCCACCGATGTCAGCCTACTTCGCCGAACGCGCCCTGCTACCTACGGGTTGGGCCAGCCATGTGCGTATCGAGGTCGCCAGCGATGGCCGTGTGGCCAGCATCGAGCCTGGCGCTTCGGCCGAAGACGCCGAGCGCCTGGCCGGCCCGCTGCTGCCCGGCATGCCCAACCTGCACTCGCATGCCTTCCAGCGCGCCATGGCAGGCCTGGCGGAAGTCGCCGGCAACCCCAACGACAGTTTCTGGACCTGGCGAGACCTGATGTACCGCCTGGTCGGGCAGATCAGCCCAGAGCAGCTTCAGGTCATCGCCCGCCAGCTGTACATCGAGATGCTCAAGGGCGGCTACACCTCAGTGGCCGAATTCCATTACGTGCACCACGACCAGGCCGGCAAGCCCTACGCCGACCCGGCCGAGCTGTCGCGACGCATTAGCGCGGCTGCAGCCGACAGCGGCATCGGCCTGACCTTGCTACCGGTGCTGTACAGCCATGCAGGCTTTGGCGGCCAGGCGCCGAACGACGGGCAGCGGCGCTTCATCAACTCCACTGAACAGTACCTGCAACTGCAAGCGCAACTCTTCCCGTTGCTGGCCGCGCAACCCGCGCAGCACCTGGGCCTGTGCTTCCACTCGCTGCGGGCGGTGAGGCCTGGGCAGATCGCCGAAGTGCTGGCGGCCAGCGACAGGCAGTGCCCGGTGCATATCCACATCGCCGAACAGCAGAAGGAAGTCGACGACTGCCTGGCCTGGAGCGGCCTGCGCCCGCTGCAGTGGCTGTACGAGCACGTGGACGTGGACCGCCGCTGGTGCCTGGTACACGCTACCCATGCCGAACCGGACGAAGTGACTGCCATGGCCCGCAGCGGCGCGGTCGCCGGGTTGTGCCTGACCACCGAAGCCAACCTGGGCGATGGGATCTTCCCGGCAGTGGATTTCCTGGCACAGGGCGGGCGCATGGGCATTGGTTCGGACAGCCATGTGTCGTTAAGCGTGGTGGAGGAGCTGCGCTGGCTGGAATATGGCCAGCGCCTGCGGGACCAGCGACGCAACCGCCTGTATCGCGGCGACCAGCCGATGGTCGGGCGCACGCTGTATGACGCGGCGCTGAGCGGTGGTGCGCAGGCGCTGGGGCAGGCGATCGGCGAGTTGGCGGTGGGCAAGCGCGCCGACTGGCTGGTGCTCGATGGGCAGGACCCCTACATCGCCATGGCGGAGGGTGATGCCATTCTCAACCGTTGGCTGTTTGCCGGTGGCGATCGCCAGGTGCGCGATGTGATGGTGAATGGGCAATGGGTGGTGCGCCAGGGGCGGCATGCCCAGGAAGAAGAAAGCGGGCGGGCGTTTGCCAAGGTGTTGCGCCAGCTTTTGGGCTGAGCGTACCGGGGCTGCGTTGCAGCCCTTCGCGTGCAAGCCCGCGAAGGGTTGCAACGCAACCCCAAAAAACTCAGTGCATTTTTACTATTTGCTGATCGGACGCCCGCCAGATCAAGCGGCTGGTGTCATACCCCTGCTGCCGCGCCCTGGACAGCAGGTTCTCACGCTCCCAGGCCGGCAGTGTCGGTGTGCGCGACAGAATCCAAAGGTACTTGCGGTCCGGGCTGCCGACGATGGCCGTGCGGTAGTGGTCGTCCACATAAAGAATCCAGTACTCACCCCGCGCCACGCCTGGCACCAGCCTGGTGAACCAGTTATCGAACTCGACCCACAGCTTGTCGGTGTGCCCCGGCTCCTGGATATTCGCATGCCCTTCGGCGCGAAGCCATTCATCACCCATGGTGCGGCAGCGGTTGAGCACGCCATAACTGCCATCAGGCCTGAGGTTGTAATGGGCCTCGGACTGCTCGCAGCCTTCCTGGAAGCGCATGGGCAGGCGCGCCAGCTCGTACCATTTGCCCTGGTAGCGCTTGAGGTCGACATGGCCGGCGGTTTTCGGCGCCAGCGGGTCGTGCACGGAACCTGCACAACCGCCCAGCAGCAACGCCAGGCATACCCCCATCAGCAGGTACGCACGCCTCATTTGAGGCCCTGCCCGGAATACATCAGCACCTTGTCAGCTGCGTACTGCACGCTGATGAAGCTCTTCTCGTCCCCCCAGGTGCAGCTGCTCATGCCCAACGCGCCAGAACACTCGGTCGGCGTGCCGAGCAACTGCTCGACCTCGGCCTTGTTCATACCGGCCTTGATCTTGGAATAGTTTTCCTGATTGATCTTGCTGCAGGCAGTCAGCACGACGCACAGCGACAACAGGGCGAGGGAACGCAACGACATGAAGGGACACTCCTGAAAGATGATACAGGCGAGTGGCCTGCAGTGACCTTCGACGTGAAAATCCCTCCCAGGTTCCCTGCCCCACCCCCTATGTCCCTACACCATTGGTCGGATGGCCACTACTGTGCGATTAATCACAAAGCATTAATCATGCGCCCAATAAAAAAGGCCGCCCCCAATGGGAGCGGCCTTGCGTCGCGATGCCTGCACAGCAGGCCCCTTGGGCCTCAGAACCGGGACCCAGGCTCCAGCAAAAAGTCCATCTCTTCGCTGGTGCTCGGCCGCTCCAGCACCAGGTTGCGGTGCGGGAAGCGCCCGAAGCGGGCAATTACCCGCTGGTGCTGCTCGGCATAGTCGAGGAAGCCTTCGAACAGCCGGCGGTTGGCCTCGGGCTGTTCGTCCAGCAGCATTCGATAACGCTCCACGCACAGGTTCTGCCAGTCCAGCACTTCGGCATGCTCCAGTACCAGCAGCACGAACACGCGCTGGATCGGCAGCAGCTGGTAGTCCCAGCCCTTCTGCAGGCCCTGCATGGCGACTACCTGGGCACGCCGGTCGCCGTCGAAGGCACGCGGCGTGTCGCGGTAGATCATGCGTGGCAGCTGGTCGAGCAAAATCAGCAGGCCCAGCCAGCCCTGCGGGGTTTGCTGCCACTCTTCGAGCCCACCCGCCAGAGCGTGCTCGACCAGGTCGCCAAACAGCGCATGGGCGTCGGCATCGTAATGCTTGCCGAACCACAGCGTGCTCTTCTCGTCAGCCACGGCCTGGGCACTGGTGCCCCAACCGAACCACCATTCCAGCAACGGCTGCCAAGGTGCGAGCATGACTTACTCCTTGTGGTAAGCGGTGACGCGCTCGACCTCTTCCTTCGAGCCGAGAATCACCGACACGCGCTGGTGCAGGCTTTCTGGCTTGATGTCGAGGATGCGATCGTAACCGTTGGTGGAAGCGCCACCGGCCTGTTCGATGATGAACGACATCGGGTTGGCTTCGTACATCAGGCGCAGCTTGCCCGGCTTGCTTGGTTCGCGGGCGTCACGTGGGTACATGAACAGGCCGCCACGGGTCAGGATGCGGTGCACGTCGGCCACCATCGAGGCGATCCAGCGCATGTTGTAGTTCTTCTTCAGCGGGCCGGTCTCGCCTGCCAGCAGTTCGCCCACATAGCGCTGTACCGGGGCTTCCCAGTGACGCTGGTTGGACATGTTGATGGCGAACTCGGCGGTGGTCTCCGGTACGCGGATGTTTTCGTGGGTCAGCACGAAGCTGCCCAGTTCGCGATCCAGGGTGAAGCCCTTGACGCCGTTGCCCAGGGTCAGGATCAGCATGGTCTGCGGGCCGTAGATGGCATAACCGGCAGCAACCTGCTCGGTACCTGGCTGCAGGAACGCTTCTTCGTTGAGGCTTTCGTTCTGGCTCAGGTACTGGTTAGGGCAACGCAGAACCGAGAAGATGGTACCGACCGACACGTTGACGTCGATGTTCGACGAACCGTCCAGCGGGTCGAAGACCAGCAGGTAGGCGCCTTTCGGGTACCTGCCCGGGATCTGGTACGCGTTGTCCATTTCTTCGGAAGCCATGCCAGCCAGGTGACCGCCCCACTCGTTGGCTTCCAGCAGGATATCGTTGGAAATCACGTCCAGTTTCTTCTGGACCTCGCCCTGCACGTTTTCAGTGCCCATGCTGCCCAGCACACCACCGAGGGCGCCTTTGGACACGTGGTGGCTGATTTCCTTGCACGCACGCGCTACCACTTCGATCAGGAAGCGCAGATCGGCAGGGGTATTGTTGCTGCGGGTCTGCTCAATCAGATAGCGACTCAGGGTAACGCGGGACATGTATGGCTCCGAACGGATTGGGGGGATGAAAAACCCACGCAGTTTACAGGGAGAGTGACGGGCTAGCGAGTGATGAGACTCGCCACGGCTCTCAGACGGCACAATAGGTCGGTAGTTCAGCCTTCGCCAGGCCGGTGGTCTGGTTGTGTGTCCATTCGCGGGCGCGCTCGCTCCCACAGGTACAGCGCAAGCCTTGAAGCTTGCGAGACACCTGTGGGAGCGGGCGTGCCCGCGAACGGCCTCACCTCAATCCAATGCCTTCCAGATCTCGGTGGCATATTCGCGAATGGTGCGGTCCGACGAGAACCAGCCCATCCGCGCGGTATTGAGCACCGCCTTGCGCCACCACTCCTGCGGTGTGTGCCACAGATCCTCGACCCGGCGCTGAGCATCCCAGTAGTCATCGAAATCGGCACACACCAGGAAGCGATCATAGGCCACCAGGCCGTCGATCAACCCGGTGTACCGGGAAGGGTCGTCTGGCGAGAACACACCACTGCGAATGGCCTGCAACACATCGGTCAAGCGGTTGGAAGCGGCTATGGCAGCATTTGCGCCAAAATCACCGGCACGCTTGCGCGCTTCAACCTGCTGCGAGGTCAGGCCAAAGATGAACATGTTGTCGGCCCCCACCTGTTCGCACATCTCCACGTTGGCGCCATCCAGGGTGCCAATGGTCAACGCACCATTGAGGCCGAACTTCATGTTGCTGGTACCGGAAGCTTCGTAACCCGCGGTGGATATCTGCTCGGAAAGGTCCGCCGCCGGGATGATGCTCTCGGCCAGGCTGACGTTGTAGTTGGGCAGGAACACCACCTTCAGCAGGCCGCGCACTGTCGGGTCGTTGTTCACCACCCGGGCGATGTCGTTGGCCAGTTTGATGATCAGTTTGGCCTGATGGTAACTGGCCGCAGCCTTGCCAGCGAAGATCTTCACCCGCGGCACCCAGTTGGTGCCAGGTTCGTTGCGTATGGCCTGGTACAGTGCAACGGTGTGCATCAGGTTGAGCAACTGGCGCTTGTATTCGTGAATACGTTTAACCTGAACGTCGAATAGCGCCTCGGGGTTGACCGTGACGCCGATGCGATCCTGAATGATGCTGGCCAGGGCACGCTTGCTGTGCAGCCGCTGGGCAGCGAACTGCTTGCGGAAACCGGGTTTGTCGGCGAACGGCACCAGGCCCGCCAGAAGCGTCTGCGGGTCGTCCTTGAGTTCCGGCCCAAGCGCCTCGACCAGCATCTCGGTCAGCTGAGGGTTGGACTGGTACAACCAGCGGCGGAAGGTAATGCCGTTGGTCTTGTTGTTGATCCGTTGCGGGTAGAGCTTGTGCAGCTCGGAGAACACCGTGCTCTTCATCAACTTGCTGTGCAGCGCCGACACGCCGTTGACGCTGTGCGAGCCGAGAAACGCCAGATTGCCCATGCGCACCCGTCGGCCGTTGTCTTCCTCGATCAGCGAAACTGCGCGCAGCACGTCGAAATCGTGCAGGCCTTTGGCCCGCAACGCATCGATATGGTAGGCATTGATCAGGTAGATGATCTGCATGTGCCGCGGCAGCATGCGCTCCATCAGCGCTACCGGCCAGGTTTCCAGGGCTTCTGGCAACAGAGTATGGTTGGTGTAGGCGAGCGTGCCGACGGTCAGCTCCCATGCCTTTTCCCAAGGCACTTCGTGCTGATCCACCAGCAACCGCATCAGCTCCGCCACCGCAATCGAAGGGTGGGTGTCGTTTAGCTGGATCGCCGCTGCATCAGGCAGGTTGAGCAGGTCCTTGTGCATGTTCAGGTGGCGCCGCAGCAAGTCCTGCAGCGAAGCCGAGACGAAAAAGTACTCCTGGCGAAGGCGCAGTTCCTGGCCGGCCTCGGTACTGTCGGCGGGGTAAAGCACACGCGAAATGCTCTCGGCACGCGCCACTTCAGCCACAGCCCCCAAATGGTCACCGGCGTTGAAGCGCTCCAGGTGCAGCTCTTCCAGCGCCCGCGCGCGCCACAGGCGCAGGGTGTTGACGCTGGATCCACGCCAGCCGACTACCGGCGTGTCGTAGGCCACCGCCCGCACCGTCTCGCCCGGCCACCATACCTGGCGCTGGGTACCGCTTGCATCGTGCACCGTTTCGACACTGCCGCCAAAGCTGATCGGGTAGATCACCTCGGCGCGCTCGAACTCCCAGGGGTTGCCGAAATCCAGCCAGTTCTCGGTCTGTTCCTGCTGCCAGCCATCGACCACGGCCTGACGGAACAGCCCGTGCTCGTAGCGGATGCCGTAACCATGGGCAGCGATACCCAGGGTAGACATGCTCTCCATGAAGCACGCCGCCAGACGGCCAAGGCCACCATTGCCCAGCGCGGCGTCCGGTTCGAGCAGGCGAATGCGTTCGAGGTCCACATTCAGCCCTTCCAGGGCATCGCGGGCGACGTCCAGCAGGCCCAGGTTGCTCAGGCTGTCGTACAGCAAGCGGCCGATGAGAAACTCCAGGGAAAGGTAGTAGACACGCTTCTGGCTGCGCCGATAGGCCTGCCGGGTGTGATCCATCCAGTGGTCGACCATGTGATCGCGCGCGGCCAGGGCAATGGCTTCGAACCAGTCATGGTCGAAGGCGTGCTCGGGGTCCTTGCCGACCGCATAGGTCAGCTTGTTCAGTACAGCAGCGCGAAAATCCGCGACTTCGGCGTCACGTGCTTTAGGTTCCTGGGACATGCGGCATCCTCGGGCAAGTTGACGAAAGCGGAGGGAGAGTGTTGAGACTAGACCCTTCGACAGAGAGCGACAGTTACGGTTCGCAGTTTTCATGCCCACTCTGCGATTCCGGCAAAAGGTTGTTCATAAATTGAACAATTCCGGTATCATCGCGCGCCCCAAGACCGTGATCCACCCTATAAAGATGAAAACGACCCTGATCGCCGCGGCCGAAGTCGACCGCCTGGAGACCTGGCAGCGCTACACCAGCAACATGTGCCATGGCTGCCATTCGACCTGCTGCACCCTGCCGGTGGAGGTGAAGATCAAGGATCTGATCCGTATCGGCGTGGTCGACGAGTTCGAAAAAGACGAACCACCCAAGAACGTGGCCAAGCGCCTGCAAAAAGAAGGCATCATCGAGCGCTTCAACCAGAAGTCCGGGATCTTCACCCTGACCCGGATGAGCAACGACGACTGCATGTACCTGGATCGTAAAAGCCGGCTGTGCACCATTTATGACAAGCGCCCGGATACCTGCCGCAACCACCCCAAGGTCGGGCCACGGCCGGGGTATTGCGCCTACAAGCCCAAGGTGGTTGGGCGTTGAGTCTTGCGCCGGGGCATAAATCGAGCGCCGCGCGGGCGGCGCTCGATTCTGTGGCGATGCCGAGCTGGGCATGAAGCACTGAACCCACCGCTCCCATTTCAGCCAGCGGGGAAGCTCCGGCAAGCACCCCCCTGATCCGCTGGTGGATGCTCAGGATAAGTCTGCGGCAAAACGCTGACCGGGCTGGTGACAACGAAACCATCAGCAAACCGCGCCTCTACGAACCGCGCCTGCCAGCCTTGCGCCGGCGGCGCCCAGTCAAGGCTGAACGCCTCACTGGGGATGATCGTCTGCGATGTGTAGCGTACCCCGCAGGCATGGCGGAAGTCCCGATCCAAGGGGTTAGCCGCAGTCCATACCTTCACTGCTACAGGCATTTCCGAAAGCCGTACCAGCACATGCGCAGCTCCTTCGCCCGGAGCCACTTGCACGCGAGGCATCGGCAGGCTGGCCTGGATACGCTGAACCATCGGCACGAGGGTAGTGACAACATGCGCACGCACGCCCCCATGGTCCGAGTTCGGCAGCACCCTGAGGCTGGTCTGGCCAGGCAGGCGCTGCAGGTAGTCCGTGGCGTGATCAGGGGCGAAGAAATCATCCCCGCTGGCGGACACCAGGTATTTCGGTATCTTCAGGCGAGCACCCGGCTCATCCAGGTACTGCATCGGGTCCATCAGTGCCATCAACCGAGCGAAGGCCGGGCTGCCCAACTGCTGCAATACCTCCGCAGCCTGATAGGGCCAAAGCGCCAATGGCCATGAACCACCGTACCGCTTGCGCAAGCCCTCCAGCATGCTGGAAGTGTCGGCAACATCGATGACGCTGGGCACGATGGCAATTACCCGATCATCGGCCATGGCCGTCAGCCATGCACTCCAACCGCGTTTCGAGGCACCGGTGATGATGAACTGCTCGAGGCGTAGCTCGGGCAACGCGTCAGCCATGAGGTCCATGCCCCTGCTGGCGACAGCGGCCATTGGCACATGCAGCGGCAGCTCCGGGGCAGCCGCTTCGTTACGCAGCCAATGCGCCCAGGTGTGGGCCACGGCATCATCCTCGCGCATCGGCGCTTGTGCATCACGGAAGGTCACATACTGGTTGGGCACATCGCTGATCGACGCCACAACAGTCTGTGTCTGCACGGCAATGGCACTCAACGCCTCGGACGAGTAGTCAGGGATTTGTTGTTCCTCACCAAACCTCACACCGTTATTGACTACTACCAACGCTTTCTCCGCCAATGCCACGTCTGGCACGAACAGTTCGACGCGGTGCTCCCACAGGCGGGGCTCAACAACGGGCTCAGGCGACCAGGTCTGTGAGGTCATCCGGTATTGATACAGCGTATAGCCCTGTGCGGGTGTCTTCTGCTCCAACTGGTACTGCAAGGGTGCCTGTCTCACCTTCTCGACATGACAGCGGGCTATTTCCTGCGGTCGCAACGCGCTACACGCCTGCTGGGCACTGGCCTGAAAACTGACGGCGAGACACGGAATAAACAACAGGTAACGACAATTCATGTTCCAAGCTCCAAAGCAAGAGCCAGCCAACCTAAGCACGGCTTCTGATTGTCACAAGGCTCCTCGGTTTGCCGTCGAACAAGCACCTGCAAAACACAGTCGCTTCCTACTGGAGCTTTCCACAAGGCACACAAAAACGCCCCCGGCCTTTCGACCGGGGGCGTTTTCATTCAGCCTGAGCTAACTCAGTTCTTGGCTTTCTTGGCTGCGCGGGTACGCTCGCCTTCGTCCAGGATCTTCTTGCGCAGACGGATCGACTTAGGAGTCACTTCGCACAGCTCGTCGTCCTGGATGAATTCCAGGGCCTGCTCGAGGGTGTGGCGAACTGGCGGTACCAGGGCGATGACTTCGTCTTTGCCCGAAGCACGCATGTTGTCGAGCTTCTTGCCTTTGGTCGGGTTCACGCCCAGGTCGTTGTCACGGCTGTTCAGGCCGATGATCTGACCGTTGTAGATCTCCTGGCCGTGTTCAACGAACAGCTTGCCGCGAGCCTGCAGGGTTTCCAGCGAGTAGGTCAGTGCCTTGCCGGTCTCGACCGAAACCAGTACGCCGTTGAGGCGGCCGGACATCTGGCCCGACTTCATGGTGTCGTAGCGATCGAAGATCGAGGTCAGGATGCCTGCACCGTTGGTCAGGGTCAGGAACTGGTTACGGAAACCGATCAGACCACGGGCTGGAATGTTGTACTCCAGACGAACACGGCCCTTGCCATCCGGAACCATGTTGGTCAGGTCGCCTTTACGCAGACCCATCTCTTCCATGACCTTGCCCTGGGATTCTTCAGGGATGTCGATGGTGACGTTCTCGAACGGTTCCTGCTTCACGCCGTCGACTTCGCGGATGATCACTTCAGGACGGCCCACGGCCATTTCGAAGCCTTCACGACGCATGGTTTCGATCAGCACCGACAGGTGCAGCTCACCACGGCCCGAAACCTTGAACTTGTCAGGGGAGTCGGTCTCCTGAACGCGCAGAGCAACGTTGTACAGCAGCTCCTTGTCCAGACGGTCCTTGATGTTACGGCTGGTGACGAACTTACCTTCTTTACCGCAGAACGGCGAGTCGTTGACCTGGAAGGTCATCGAAACGGTCGGCTCGTCAACGGTCAGCGGCTTCATCGCTTCTACCGCATCCGGGGCGCACAGGGTGTCGGAGATGAACAGCTCATCGAAACCGCTGATGCAGACGATATCGCCAGCCTGGGCTTCTTCGACGTCAACGCGGTGCAGACCGTGGTGACCCATCAGCTTCAGGATACGGCCGTTACGCTTCTTGCCGTTGGTGTCGATGGCGACAACCGGGGTGTTCGGCTTGACGCGGCCACGGGCGATGCGGCCAACACCGATAACGCCGAGGAAGCTGTTGTAGTCCAGTGCCGAGATCTGCATCTGGAACGGGCCGTCGCGGTCAACAGACGGTGCTGGTACGTTGTCGACGATCGACTGGTACAGCGGGGTCATGTCTTCGGCCATGGCAGTGTGGTCCAGGCCGGCAATGCCGTTCAGGGCCGAGGCGTAGACCACTTTGAAGTCCAGCTGTTCGTCGGTGGCACCGAGGTTGTCGAACAGGTCGAAGATCTGGTCCAGAACCCAGTCAGGACGTGCGCCCGGACGGTCAACCTTGTTGATCACGACGATTGGCTTCAGGCCGGCTTCGAAAGCCTTCTTGGTCACGAAGCGGGTTTGCGGCATCGGGCCGTCCTGGGCGTCGACCAGCAGCAGCACGGAGTCGACCATCGACATTACACGCTCAACCTCGCCACCGAAGTCGGCGTGGCCGGGGGTGTCGACGATGTTGATGTGGTAGCCGTTCCAGTTGATGGCGGTGTTTTTCGCCAGAATGGTAATACCGCGCTCTTTTTCCTGGTCGTTGGAGTCCATGACGCGCTCGTCGTTGAGCTCGTTACGCTCCAGAGTGCCGGACTGACGCAGGAGTTTGTCGACCAGAGTGGTTTTACCATGGTCAACGTGGGCGATGATGGCGATGTTACGCAGATTTTCGATCACAAGTGTATCTCGATCAGAGGATTCGGTTGCCGCCCAGTGTAGGCGGCCAATATGTACCGTTTAAGGCTCAGCGGGCCCGGCGGTCGGGAGGGCGATGGCGAATACTGCCGCCATACAGCCCCGGCGTCTTATGTCGGACGATAAACACGCACATTGGCATGTCCCTCACTGAGCAGATGGTGTGCGTGCAAACGGCTCATCACACCCTTGTCGCAATACAGCAAGTACTGGCGCGTGGGGTCCAGGTGCTTGAACTTGCTGTTGATGGCGTAGAACGGCATGGCCTGGACTTCGATACCTTCCAGCACCAGAGGTTCGTCTTCCTGGGCATCGGGGTGGCGAATGTCGATGACGATCTGGCCTGGCAGCGCCTCGGCCACTTCCTCGATTTCGATGTCCTTGCCCAGCTCATCGATCACATGATCGATGGAAATGAACTTGGCGCGCTCAAGAGCGCGCTCCAGCACGGCCATGTCGAACTGCTTTTCTTCGTGCTCCATGCGGTGACGCTTGGCATGGGTGGTCGGGTTTACCGAGATCACGCCGCAGTATTCCGGCATGTGCTTGGCAAAGTCCGCGGTGCCGATTTCGGTGGCCTGGTCGATGATGTCCTGCTTGTGGCTGGCCAGCAGCGGGCGCAGCACCAGCTTGTCGGTGGCCGAGTCGATGATCGACAGGTTCGGCAGGGTCTGGCTGGACACCTGGGAAATCGCTTCGCCGGTCACCAGCGCGTCAATCTGCAGGCGGTCGGCCATATGGGCGGCGCCGCGCAGCATCATGCGCTTGAGGGTCACGCCCATGTAGCTGTTGTCGACCTTGTTGAGGATCTCGCCAACCACTTCTTCGAACGGCACGCTGATGAACAGTACGCGCTGGCTGCTGCCGTATTTTTTCCACAGGTAATGGGCCACTTCCATTACGCCCAGCTCGTGGGCACGGCCGCCGAGGTTGAAGAAGCAGAAGTGGGTCATCAGGCCGCGGCGCATCATCTGGTAGGCCGCAACGGTGGAGTCGAAACCACCGGACATCAGCACCAGAGTCTGCTCCAGGGCACCCAGCGGATAACCGCCGATGCCATTGTGCTGGTTGTGGATCACGTACAGGCGCTGGTCGCGGATTTCGATGCGCACCAGCACTTCAGGCTTTTTCAGCTCGATCCCGGCGGCGCCACACTGCTGGCGCAACTGGCTGCCGACGTAACGGTCGACGTCCATCGAGGTGAAATCATGGTGGCCACCGCGTTTGCAGCGCACGGCGAAGTGCTTGCCGGCCAGCAGGTGGCCGAAGTGGTGCTTGCACTTGGCGACGATGTCGTCGAAGTCACCCAGCGGGTATTCCTCTACCTGCAGGAAGTGGGTGATACCCGGGGTGCAGGTGAGGCGTTCGATCATCTCGCGCTGGACTTTTTCGTCTTCGACGCGGGTGACCACCTCGAGATTGTCCCAGACACCATCGACCGCGAGCTCAGGGTCGAGATCCTTGAGCACGTTGCGGATGTTCTTGCCAAGCTGGCGGATGAAGCGCTTGCGCACCGGCCGGCTTTTGATGGTGATTTCTGGGAAGACTTTGACGATAAGTTTCATTGGTTAACAGCGCGCGCAGGGCCTGCCGAAAATGAGGGGCGCGAATTATATCGGAAATTGCTCAGGATTTGACCAACTTTTGATCAGAAGCTTTGAGATAAATGTCAGAGCCGGATTTTTTGGTGCCCGTTAGATCGAGCGCCGCCCGCGCGGCGCATCGCGAGCAAGCTCGCTCCTACGTCTGTTTCGGGCCTATATGCCTGTGGGATTTGCGCGCGAACGCCTTGGCGCATGGCGCAATATATTGCGTCGTACAAACAAGGCGGTCGCGCGCGCCTGTCACAGGCGTAACTGGCCCGAAACAGACGTAGGAGCGAGCTTGCTCGCGATGCGCCGCGCGGGCGGCGCTCGGTCTCACGGGCACCACAAAAACCAAGGCGTGCACCCTTATGGTGCGCCACCTCCAAAATTCGCATCTTAAGAGTGCACTTTCCCTGCCTGCCCCAACGCCAAATGCCCGCAAACGCCCCCTTTTATCCCACCCTCGCCATTTTCGGGCACTGGCATGCAATTTGCTCCCTTGTGAGGCAGGTAAGCTTGGCCGACTATCCGCGCCCGGCAACACCCTTTTTCCAGGGCAGCGGCCCACCGCGCTCTAGACCATCCGGAGGACAACATGTCGAAGTCGGTTCAACTCATCAAAGATCATGACGTCAAGTGGATTGATCTGCGTTTCACGGACACCAAAGGCATTCAGCACCACGTGACCATGCCGTCGCGTGATGCGCTGGACGAAGACTTCTTCGAAGTCGGCAAGATGTTCGACGGTTCCTCCATCGCTGGCTGGAAAGGCATCGAAGCTTCCGACATGATCCTGATGCCGGTCGACGAAACCGCCGTTCTGGACCCGTTCACCGAAGAACCAACCCTGATCATCACCTGCGACATCGTCGACCCGTCGAGCATGCAGGGCTACGACCGCGACCCACGTGCCATCGCCAAGCGTGCTGAAGAGTACCTGAAGAGCACCGGCATCGGTGACACCGTATTCGCCGGCCCAGAGCCTGAGTTCTTCATCTTCGACGAAGTGAAGTTCCACTCGGACATCTCCGGTTCGATGTTCAAGATCTTCTCCGAGCAGGGCTCGTGGATGACCGGCGCTGACGTGGAAGGCGGCAACAAAGGCCACCGTCCAGGCGTGAAAGGCGGCTACTTCCCGGTTCCGCCGTTCGACCACGACCACGAAATCCGTACTGCCATGTGCAACGCCCTGGAAGAAATGGGCCAGACCGTTGAAGTTCACCACCACGAAGTGGCGACTGCCGGCCAGAACGAAATCGGCGTCAAGTTCAACACCCTGGTGAAGAAGGCTGACGAAGTACAGGCGCTGAAATACGTCGTGCACAACGTTGCCGACGCTTACGGCCGTACCGCCACCTTCATGCCGAAGCCACTGTACGGCGACAACGGCTCGGGCATGCACGTGCACATGTCGATCTGGAAAGACGGCAAGAACACCTTCTCGGGTGAAGGCTATGCCGGCCTGTCCGACACCGCCCTGTACTTCATCGGCGGTATCATCAAGCACGGTAAGGCCCTGAACGGCTTCACCAACCCGTCGACCAACTCGTACAAGCGTCTGGTCCCAGGCTTCGAAGCCCCGGTAATGCTGGCCTACTCGGCTCGCAACCGTTCCGCCTCGATCCGTATTCCTTACGTTGGCAGCCCGAAAGCCCGCCGTATCGAAGCACGCTTCCCGGACCCATCGGCCAACCCGTACCTGGCGTTCGCGGCCCTGCTGATGGCTGGCCTGGACGGCATCCAGAACAAGATTCACCCAGGCGACGCGGCCGACAAGAACCTGTACGACCTGCCACCAGAAGAAGCCAAGAACATCCCGCAAGTGTGCGGCAGCCTGAAAGAAGCTCTGGAAGAGCTGGATAAAGGCCGTGCGTTCCTGACCAAGGGCGGCGTGTTCTCCGACGACTTCATCGATGCCTTCATCGAGCTGAAGAGCGAAGAAGAAATCAAGGTCCGTACCTTCGTACACCCGCTGGAATACGAGCTGTACTACAGCTGCTGATCTGATTGGCGCCTCGCGCCGATGACATGATCAAAACGGCCTCCCTCGGGAGGCCGTTTTTGTTTCTGCGCACCTTGCAGAAGCACCACTGATTCGCCTGCCACGCTATGCTCTATCTTGGTGCACTAATTCATGCCATGCCCTCAATTGCTCCCCAATCTGGTTCAGATTAAACGTTTCATCAAGACTTTCTGATCCGAATTTGCGCAGATTCAGGCCTTTATCGGTAAATCCCGCTTCTTTTCGGAGCTTTGGTTTGTTTCTTGCATTTTCTTATTCAGAGTCTCGCATCAGTGGATCCACCCCGCGTCCGGCCCTGACCAAAGCAGTGCCAGGCAAGCGCCAAACGAGGTCAACGACGCCTTATGACCATCAGCGATGCACAGCACCGTCTGCTTCTGGACAACCTGACCACCGCCACGTTGCTGCTCAACGCCGAGCTGCGCCTGGAGTACATGAACCCGGCCGCAGAAATGCTGCTGGCCGTCAGTGGCCAGCGCAGCCATGGGCAGTTCATCAGCGAGCTGTTCACCGAATCGACCGAGGCGCTCAGTTCGCTGCGCCAGGCGGTCGAGCAGGCGCACCCGTTCACCAAGCGTGAAGCGCAGCTTACATCGCTGACCGGGCAGACCATCACCGTCGACTACGCGGTAACGCCGATACTGCATCAAGGCCAGACCCTGCTGTTGCTCGAGGTGCACCCGCGTGACCGGTTGCTGCGCATCACCAAGGAAGAGGCCCAACTGAGCAAGCAGGAAACCACCAAGATGCTGGTGCGCGGCCTGGCCCACGAAATCAAGAACCCCCTTGGCGGCATCCGCGGAGCGGCCCAGCTACTGGCCCGCGAACTGCCCGAGGAAGGGCTGCGCGACTACACCAATGTGATCATCGAGGAGGCCGACCGCTTGCGTAACCTGGTCGACCGCATGCTCGGCTCGAACAAGCTGCCGTCGCTGGCCATGACCAATATTCACGAAGTGCTGGAGCGGGTGTGCAGCCTGGTCGATGCCGAAAGCCAGGGGTGCATCACTTTGGTGCGCGATTACGACCCAAGCCTGCCGGACGTGCTGATCGACCGAGAACAGATGATTCAGGCCGTACTCAACATCGTGCGCAACGCCATGCAGGCGATCAGCTCGCAGAATGAACTGCGCCTGGGTCGCATCACCTTGCGCAGCCGCGCCCTGCGCCAGTTCACCATCGGCCACGTGCGTCACCGCCTGGTAGCGCGGGTAGAGATCATCGACAACGGCCCGGGCATCCCGCCGGAACTGCAGGAAACCCTCTTCTATCCCATGGTCAGTGGCCGCCCGGACGGTACCGGGCTGGGCCTGGCCATTACCCAGAACATCATCAGCCAGCACCAGGGCCTGATCGAGTGTGAAAGCCACGCTGGCCATACCGCCTTCTCGATTTACCTGCCTCTGGAACAAGGAGCCACCGCCTCATGAGCCGAAGTGAAACCGTATGGATCGTCGACGATGATCGCTCCATCCGCTGGGTCCTGGAAAAAGCCCTGCAACAGGAAGGCATGACCACCCAGAGCTTCGACAGCGCAGACGGTGTCATGGGGCGCCTGGCACGTCAGCAACCCGACGTGATCATTTCCGACATTCGCATGCCTGGCACCAGCGGCCTCGACCTGCTGGCGCAGATCCGCGAGCAGCACCCGCGCCTGCCGGTCATCATCATGACCGCCCACTCCGACCTGGACAGCGCCGTGGCCTCGTACCAAGGCGGTGCCTTCGAGTACCTGCCCAAGCCATTCGACGTCGACGAAGCGGTATCGCTGGTCAAGCGCGCCAACCAGCACGCCCAGGAGCAGCAAGGCCTGGATGTGCCACAGAACCTGGCGCGCACCCCGGAAATCATTGGTGAAGCCCCGGCGATGCAGGAGGTGTTCCGCGCCATCGGCCGCCTCAGCCACTCCAACATCACCGTGCTGATCAACGGCGAGTCCGGCACCGGCAAAGAACTGGTGGCCCACGCCCTGCACCGGCACAGCCCACGCGCAGCATCCCCGTTCATTGCCCTGAACATGGCCGCCATCCCCAAGGACTTGATGGAGTCGGAGCTGTTCGGCCATGAGAAAGGCGCCTTCACAGGTGCTGCCAACTTGCGTCGCGGCCGTTTCGAGCAGGCCGATGGTGGCACGCTGTTTCTCGACGAAATCGGGGACATGCCTGCCGACACCCAGACCCGCCTGCTGCGTGTGCTGGCCGATGGCGAGTTCTACCGCGTGGGCGGCCATGTGCCGGTCAAGGTCGACGTGCGCATCATCGCCGCCACCCACCAGAACCTGGAGTCACTGGTGCAGGCCGGCAAGTTCCGTGAGGACTTGTTCCACCGCCTGAACGTGATCCGTATCCATATTCCGCGCCTGGCCGACCGCCGCGAGGATATCCCCGCCCTCGCCCGCCACTTCCTTGCCCGGGCGGCCCAGGAGCTGGCAGTCGAGCCGAAGATCCTCAAGCCGGAGACTGAAGAGTTCATCCGCAACCTGCCATGGCCGGGCAATGTGCGACAGATGGAGAACACCTGCCGCTGGATCACCGTGATGGCCTCCAGCCGCGAAGTGCTGATCGGCGACCTGCCACCAGAACTGCTGAACCTGCCACACGATGCCGCGCCGGTAACCAACTGGGAGCAGGCCCTGCGCCAGTGGGCCGACCAGGCCTTGGCGCGCGGGCAGACCAGCCTGCTGGACAGCGCAGTGCCGAGCTTTGAACGGATCATGATCGAGACGGCACTCAAGCACACCGCCGGCCGCCGTCGCGATGCTGCGCTGTTGCTGGGTTGGGGGCGCAATACCCTGACGCGCAAGATCAAGGAGCTGGGGATGAATGTGGCCGGGGGGGATGATGAGGAAGGTGATGACCACTGAGCTCTGAATTAGCTTTTTAGATTGCTGGGGCTGCTTTGCAGCCCATCGCGACACAAGGCCGCTCCCACAGCGCCAGCTTTTAGAAATTGAGCAAGACAGTTGCTCCCAAAGGTCGCGTCCTGGTCCAGATTGCGCTTGGCGAACGGCAGCGGCGGGCGGTGGTGGCGCAGTTGCTCAACGCTCGGTACTTGCGCGGTCTGTGGGAGCGGGCGAGCCCGCGAAGCAGCCACCGCGTTGCAGGGCACCGGCCTTGCCGGTGTTCGCGGGCATGCCCGCTCCCACAGGGATCGCGCCAGCTTTTAGAAATTGAGCAAGACAGTTGCTCCCACAGGATCACCTCTGCCCCCAAGGCTGATGCGGTGGACACACATCGCGGTCGTCGTAGGAGCGGGTTCACCCGCGAAGAGGCCGGGCCTGCTGGCCAATCTCCACCTGCCGTTCAGCGTTGCCACCACCACCGTATTCGCGGGTAAACCCGCTCCTACCACGATCCTGTAGGAGCGGCCTTGTGTCGCGATGGGGCGCAAAGCGGCCCCAGTCATTTCAGCCTTCTGAATGCACCGTTCCTGTGCCCGCTGCACCTCTGAAAGGCACAAATCCCCTCAAAATCCGGCCAAATCACCCGCAAAGCCCAGTATTCACGGCTTTTGCAAAACTGGCACGCCCCCTGCAATAAGCAACACATCTCCAGTTTCGGGGGCCCTGGTACAGGCAGGCCGGGTGAACCCCTCTTTTATTTGCAGCACCGCCGCTTTTGGGGACCTCGGTACAGGCAGGCCGGGCATCCCCCCTTTATACGCAGTACCCCTTTTGGGGACCCTGGTACAGGCAGGCCGGGATATCCCCTCTTTTATTCGTGCAGTTTCACTTGCACCCGCCAGCGCCCAGCGTCCTCTGCACCGGCCCATTCGCCGTGCAGGGGGCGCGCGGCCACCACCGTCAGCAACAAACCTTCCTTGCTGTGCTGTACCCGCCAGCTCACCGGCTTGCCCTGCAGGCTGAGCTGCCCTTGCTGAGCCTTGCCCTGGGCCTGGAACAGCAACGCCACCGTCCCTTCCACGTTCTCGCCATGCAGCTTGGGCTCTTCGTTGAACCACAGCTCCAGGCCATCCTGCATCACTTGCACCTGCTGCAGTTCACGCTCGTCCGGCGTAGTCAGGCGACCGATCATCAGCCCTACCATCAAGCCGACGATCGCCAACGACAGCATCACCCGTGGGAAGGCCTTCGAACGCACGTCCGGTTCAGGGGTAGAATGCCCGTCATCTTCACGTTTGGAGCCGTGCATGTTTCACGTCATCCTTTTTCAACCAGAAATTCCGCCGAATACCGGCAACATCATTCGTCTATGCGCCAACAGCGGCTGTGCCCTGCACCTGATCGAACCCATCAGCTTCGAACTGGATGACAAGCGCCTGCGCCGCGCAGGGCTGGACTACCACGAGTATGCCACGCTCAAGCGCCACGATAGCCTGGCCGGATGCCTGGAAAGCCTTGGCAACCCACGGTTGTTCGCCTTTACCACCAAGGGCTCGCACCCGTTCCACGAAGTGGCCTTCCAGCCGGGCGACGCCTTCCTGTTCGGGCCAGAGAGCCGCGGGTTGCCGGCCGAGGTGCTGGATAGCCTGCCGGCCGAGCATCGCCTGCGCCTGCCGATGCGGCCGGGGTGCCGTAGCCTGAACCTGTCCAATACCGTGGCGGTGACGGTGTATGAGGCGTGGCGGCAGAACGGGTTTGCCGGGAGCTGATGGGTTGCCTGTGCGGGCCTCTTCGCGGGTAAACCCGCTCCTACGCAGGCCGAGGGAACGGCTCAATCCCCTGTAGGAGCGGGTTTACCCGCGAAGAGGCCCGCGCCGGCAACAAAAAAGCGCCCCGAGAGGCGCTTTCTTGAAACCGGCAGTAATTACTGCACAGTAGGCGCTTCACCCGCTTCCTGCATACGCTGCATTTCTTGCGCGTACAGGGCGTCGAAGTTGACCGGCGACAGCATCAGCGCCGGGAACGAACCGCGGGTCACCAGGCTGTCCAGGGCCTCACGGGCATAAGGGAACAGGATGTTCGGGCAGAACGCACCCAGGGTGTGGCTCATCGAAGGCGCATCGAGGTTGGCGATCAGGAAGATACCGGCCTGCTGCACTTCAGCAATGAAGGCCACTTCGTCACCGTTCTTGACGGTAACCGACAGGGTCAGCACGACCTCGTGGAAGTCACCTTCCAAGGATTTCTGCTTGGTGTTCAGGTCCAGGGCAACGCTCGGTTCCCAGGTCTGACGGAAGATCTGCGGGCTTTTCGGGGCCTCGAACGACAGGTCACGCACATAGATGCGTTGCAGGGAGAACTGAGGGCTGTTGTCTTCTGCAGCAGCGCCGTTGGTCTGTTGGTCAGTCATGTCAGATCCTTATCCTAATGTTTTTGAATGCAGTGCAAATCAGGCCGCCAGCAACGCGTCGAGCTTGCCCGCGCGCTCCAGGGCATAGAGGTCATCGCATCCACCGACATGGGTGCTGCCGATCCAGATCTGCGGCACCGACGTGCGGCCGGCTTTCTGACTCATCTCGGCGCGAACCTGCGGCTTGCCGTCGACCTTGATTTCCTCGAAGGCCACGCCCTTGCTCTCGAGCAGGTACTTGGCGCGCATGCAGTAGGGGCAGTAGTCGCTGGAGTAGACGATGACAGGCTTCATATCACTTCACCAGGGGCAGGTTATCGGCTTTCCAGCTGGAAACGCCACCGCTCAGTTTGGCGGCGTTGTAACCAGCTTTGAGCAGCTCGCGGCAAATGGTGCCGGACTGCTGGCCCATCGCGTCGACGACGATCAAGGTCTTTTCTTTATGCTTGCCCAGCTCGGTCATGCGGTTGGCCAGCTTGTCCTGCGGGATGTTCACCGCACCGACGATATGACCGGCGGAGTATTCCTTGGCCGGGCGAATGTCGATCACCAGGGCCTTCTCGGCATTGACCAGGGCTGTCAGTTGGCCGTTGGTCAGGCTTTGGCCACCACGACGGATTTCATTGATGAGCAGCAGGACCAGCAGAATGAGGAAGATCGCAACCAGGATGTAGTGATCTGTCGCGAATTGAATCAGGTGAGCAACCATCAGCGGTGTTCCAGGCGATTGAAAATGCCGGCCAGTATACACAGCCCCTTGGTGCCACCAAAGCCCGAGGGGCCGGCCACAAAACCACCTTCATGTTGCCACCACAGGTGCGCCGGTCGGTGGAATGGGACGAATATTCGCCGCAGGTGGCGTATTTGCCCTAAAATGCGTGTCTTTATCATCTTTGAACAACCGTGAGTTTGATTGATGACGAGCACGCCCAAACCCCTGGTCCTGATTATCCTGGATGGCTTCGGCCATAGCGATATCCCCGAACACAACGCCATCTTTGCCGCCAATAAACCGGTCTATGACCGCCTGTGCGCCACCCAGCCGCATGGCCTCATTTCCGGCTCGGGCATGGATGTCGGCCTGCCGGACGGGCAGATGGGCAACTCCGAAGTCGGTCATATGAACCTCGGCGCAGGTCGCGTCGTGTATCAGGACTTCACGCGGGTGACCAAGGCCATCCGCGACGGCGAGTTCTTCGAAAACCCGGTACTGACCGGTGCTGTGGACAAGGCAGTCGGTGCTGGCAAGGCCGTGCACATCCTGGGCCTGCTGTCCGATGGTGGTGTACACAGCCACCAGGACCACTTGGTGGCCATGGCCGAACTGGCCGCCCAGCGTGGCGCCGAAAAGATCTACCTGCACGCCTTCCTCGATGGCCGCGACACCCCGCCACGCAGCGCGCAGTCGTCCATCGAACTGCTCGACGCCACCTTCGCCAAACTGGGCAAGGGCCGTATCGCCAGCCTGATCGGCCGCTACTACGCCATGGACCGCGATAACCGCTGGGACCGCGTCAGCGCTGCCTACAACCTCATCGTCGACAGCGCTGCCGAGTACACCGCTGACACAGCCCTGGCAGGCCTTGAAGCAGCCTACGCCCGCGACGAAAGCGACGAATTCGTCAAGGCCACGCGCATTGGCGAAGCCGTCAAGGTCGAAGATGGCGATGCCGTGATTTTCATGAACTTCCGCGCCGACCGTGCTCGCGAGCTGTCGCGTGCATTCGTAGAGCCAGACTTCACGGAATTCGCCCGTGCGCGCCTGCCGAAGATGGCGGCGTACATCGGCCTGACCCAGTATTCGGCGAAGATCCCGGCACCAGCAGCCTTCGCTCCGTCCAGCCTGAACAACGTGCTGGGCGAATACCTTGCAAAAAACGGCAAGACCCAGCTGCGCATCGCCGAAACCGAGAAATACGCCCACGTCACCTTCTTCTTCTCGGGTGGCCGCGAAGAGCCGTTCGAAGGCGAAGAACGCATCCTGATCCCGTCGCCGAAGGTCGCCACCTATGACCTGCAACCGGAAATGAGCGCACCAGAGGTGACCGATCGCATCGTCGAAGCCATCGAACAGCAGCGCTTCGACGTCATCGTGGTCAACTACGCCAACGGCGACATGGTCGGCCACACCGGCGTGTTCGAGGCAGCGGTCAAGGCCGTCGAAGCACTGGATACCTGTGTAGGGCGCATTGTCGACGCACTGGACAAGGTCGGCGGCGAAGCGCTGATCACCGCTGACCACGGCAACGTCGAGCAGATGGAAGACGAGTGCACCGGCCAGGCGCACACCGCGCACACGACCGAGCCGGTACCGTTCATCTACGTGGGCAAGCGCAACGTGAAAGTGCGCGAGGGCGGCGTGCTGGCCGACGTGGCGCCAACCATGCTGAAGCTGCTGGGGCTGGAAAAGCCGGTGGAAATGACCGGTACCTCGATTCTGGTCGACGCCTGAATGTCGAAAGGGGCTGCGTTGCAGCCCCAATTGCACATGAATTCCAGACAAACGCCCCCCTGCATCCGCAGCGAGGCGTTTTTTTTGCCTGCCCAGGCGGGCATACTAGGCCAGTCTCCATCCTTGGTACGCCAAACCCCATGCTTCGCGCCCTGATCCTCCTAGCCCTGTCTTGCCTGCTCAGCCCGGCCTTCGCCGATGAGCGTGCGCAGACCCAGCAGCAACTGGATGCCACCCGCCAGGACATTGCCGAGCTCAAGAAAACGCTGAGCAAGCTCCAGGAAGAAAAGGCCGGTGTGCAAAAAGACCTCAAAGCCACCGAAACCGACATCGGCAACCTCGAAAAGCAGGTGGAGGCCCTGCAGCAAGAACTAAAAAAGACTGAAGGCGAGCTGGAGCGCCTTGATACCGAGAAAAAAAAACTCCAGAGCGCCCGCGTTGAACAACAACGACTGATCGCCATTCAGGCCCGTTCGGCCTACCAGAACAATGGTCGCGAGGAATACCTCAAGCTGCTGCTCAACCAGCAGAACCCCGAGAAATTCGCCCGCACCCTCACCTATTACGACTACCTGAGCAAGGCGCGCCTGGAGCAATTGCGCACCTTCAACGAGACCTTGCGCCAACTGGCCAACGTCGAACAGGAAATTTCCAGCCAGCAACAACAACTGCTGGCCCAGCGCACCGACCTCGACAGCCGCCGCCAGGCCCTGGAAACCGAGCGCGCCAAGCGCCAGCAGGTACTGGCAAAGCTCAACAGCGATGTGAAGGACCGCGATCAGAAGCTGCAAGCGCGCGAACAGGACCAGGCCGACCTGGCCAAGGTCTTGAAGACCATCGAGGAAACCCTCGCCCGCCAGGCCCGTGAAGCTGAAGAGGCACGCAAGAAGGCCCTGCTGGCGCAGCAGGAAGCGGAAAAACGCCGCCAGCAGGAAGCGCTGGCCGCCGCCGCTGCCCGCGACCGGGCCCGTGAGCCTGCAGAGCCAGTGGAACCTCCGAAAAAGGCCCGTACCACCCTCGGGCCGATGGTTTCCAGCGATGGCGCCAACTACGGCGGCGCATTTTCTGCTGCGCGGGGCAAACTTCCATGGCCAGTCAATGGTCGATTGCTGGCACGTTTCGGTGATGCCCGCGGTAGCGACGCCCGTGCCAAGTGGGACGGGGTTATGATCAGCGCCAACCCAGGCACCCAGGTACGTGCCGTGCACGGCGGGCGTGTGGTATTCGCGGACTGGTTGCGCGGTGCCGGGCTTCTGGTCATTCTCGACCATGGCAACGGTTACCTGAGCCTGTACGGCCACAACCAGAGCCTGCTCAAGAATGCCGGTGATATCGTCAAGGCCGGTGAAGCCATTTCCACCGTTGGCGACAGCGGTGGTCAGGACGCGGCAGGCTTGTATTTCGCTATCCGCCAGCAGGGCCGGCCTACCGACCCTTCGCAGTGGTGCCGGGGCTAGTCAAATTTCTACGGCGCAGCCTGAGTGCTGCGCCGATGCTCCCCAGGGAGCGCTTACAGGATCAGGAGTTCGTTCGACATGCTGCACTCGCCTCGTCTCACCCAGCTGGCCCTGTCCATCGCCCTGGCGGTCGGCGCGCCCCTGGCCACCGCCGCAGAGCCGGCCAAGGCCGCTGCAGTGCCAGCCACCGAGGTGACCGCCAAGGCGCCACTGCCGCTGGAAGAACTGCGCACCTTTGCCGAGGTCCTGGACCGCATCAAAGCTGCCTACGTCGAACCGGTAGACGACAAGACCCTGCTGGAAAACGCCATCAAGGGCATGCTTAGCAACCTTGACCCGCATTCGGCCTACCTCGGCCCCGAGGACTTCCAGGAGCTGCAGGAAAGCACCAGCGGCGAGTTCGGCGGGCTGGGCATTGAAGTAGGCCAGGAAGACGGCTTCATCAAGGTAGTTTCGCCAATCGACGACACCCCAGCCTCGCGTGCCGGCGTGCAGGCTGGTGACCTGATCGTCAAGATCAACGGCGCCCCGACCCGCGGCCAGACCATGACCGAAGCCGTCGACAAGATGCGCGGCAAGGTCGGCGAGAAAATCACCCTGACCTTGGTGCGCGACGGCGGCAACCCGTTCGACGTGAACCTGACCCGTGCAGTCATTCAGGTCAAGAGCGTGAAGAGCCAGCTACTGGAGAACGACTACGGCTACATCCGTATCACCCAGTTCCAGGTCAAGACCGGTGACGAAGTGGGCAAGGCCCTGGCCAAGCTGCGCAAGGACAACGGCAAGAAGCTGCGCGGGGTGGTGCTGGACCTGCGCAACAACCCAGGCGGCGTGCTGCAATCGGCAGTGGAAGTGGCCGACCACTTCCTGACCAAAGGCCTGATCGTCTACACCAAAGGCCGCATCGCCAACTCCGAGCTGCGTTTCTCGGCCGACCCGGCCGATGCCAGCGCAGGCGTGCCGCTGGTGGTACTGATCAACGGTGGCAGTGCATCGGCATCGGAAATTGTCGCCGGCGCCCTGCAGGACCAGAAGCGTGCCGTGCTGATGGGCACCGACAGCTTCGGCAAAGGCTCGGTGCAGACCGTGCTGCCACTGGCCAACGACCGCGCCCTGAAGCTCACCACTGCGCTGTACTACACCCCCAACGGCCGCTCGATCCAGGCTCAGGGCATTGTCCCGGACATCGAGGTGCGCCCGGCCAAGCTCACCGCCGAAGCCGACACCGAAAACTTCAAGGAAGCCGACCTGCAGGGCCACCTGGGCAACGGCAACGGCGGCGCCGACCGCCCGACCGGCAGCAGCAAGCGCAAGGAGCGCCCGCAGGATGACGACTTCCAGCTGAGCCAGGCACTGAGCCTGCTCAAGGGCCTGAACATCACCAAGGGCGACTGATCCACCCTATGCGTTATCTGCTGTGTCTGTTGTTTTGCCTGATGGCCGGAATCGCGCAAGCGGCGCCGGCCAACAAGGCCTACATGAGCATCATCATCGACGACCTGGGCCAGAGCCCCGAGCGTGACAGCCGTACCCTGGCCCTGCCCGGGCCGGTGACCATGGCGATCATGCCCGACACCCCGCATGCCACCGACTTTGCCCGCCAGGCGCACAAGGCCGGCAAGACGGTGATCCTGCACATGCCCATGGACCCGGCCACCGGACCCTATGCCTGGCACCCGGGCATCGCCATCGAAGAGCTGGCGCGGCGCCTGGACGCAGCATTGGTCAAGGTGCCCTACGCCGCCGGCATCAACAACCACATGGGCAGCCGCATGACCGCACAGCGTGAACCCATGGCGTGGTTGATGGGTGAGCTGCAGCGGCGCCATCTGTTCTTTGTCGACAGCCGCACCAGTGCCGCCACGGTCGCCGCAGCCGAGGCTCAAGCACACGATGTCGCGCATGTGTCACGGGATGTATTTCTGGATGACGTGCGCACGCCGGAAGCCATCGACGCTCAGCTGCAACAGGGTATTGCACTGGCCCGCAAGCAAGGCTCGGCCGTATTGATCGGCCACCCCTACCCGCAGACGCTAGCGGTACTGGAAAGTCAAATTCCACGGCTCAAGCAATTGGGGGTCGAACTGGTCACGCTGCCACAGATGATCGCCACACGTGGCAACCAGGCCATGCCTGCACACGGCAAGCATGGCCGTTACAGCAACCGCTAACATTCGCTGATCGCGGCGCTGGGCCACCCGGGCGAAGGTTCAGAGGTTGAACGGAATGACATCCTTGGCCTGTGCGTAGGTCAGGTTACCCCGATAAATGCTCAGTACCTGCCCCTCGCTCGCCGCCTTCATTTGCTCGCGATACCCCATCTTGCGCTGGCTCCACAGCTTGAGATGGCCTTTGCCAAACGCCGTCGGCGCCGCCTGCGAGTCGGCAAAATGGAAATGTGCGGCCCACAAGGGTTTACCTCGACCCTCACCGGGTGCACGCAACAGGCTGATCCGGTACTCGTCCAGATAGCCATCGGAAACCACCTGCCGAGGCCCGACATATTCCACGGCGAGCAAACCCTGCTGATGGAGAAAATTCAGCCCTCTGGCACCTGGATAGCGCGTCTTGCTGTAAAGCGCTACCAAACAGTCGCGGCGGGCCTGACGCAACTGAATCAACGCATCGTCCATGCCCGCCAGCAGCGCGTGCTCGGCGTCGGCATCGCTGAGCTGTTCACGTAGCTCGGCCACTTCGTTGATCTGGCCGTCCAGCATCGACATCAGGCCCATGTCGTCAGCATCCTTGGCAACCAGGGCTCTGGCTTGAGCGATGACATTTTCGTTCTGTGCCAGCATGGCCTCGGCCAGCTCCCGGTTGTTCCTTTCGGACTCCGGCGTAGAAGTCCGCGATGGCTGTTCCGGTTCGCCCGCGGCTACCTCTTCAACCCAGGTGTTTCCCTGCTTCTGGAAGCGATGCAGCGCGCTCTTGTTGAAAGCCGCTACAACTTGCAGCACAGCCTGCCCGTCGACCACCGCTTCGCTGCCAATGACAATCTGACCAGCCCGCGTATGGGCCACCTGCAGGCTCTTTCGTGAATAGACCGCACGACGTGTGCCACGAACCTGCCCGTCCGCCTGCTCGCGCATGGCCTCGACCAACGCCTCACCGGCTATGGTTTTCAGTTCCACCATCTGTTGCTTGTAGGCCTCAAGGCGCTGGACATCGATGAGCTTGCTGCCGAGTGTCTTGATCCGTTCGGCGTTGAGAATCGCCGCGAGGTATTCGTCCCACGCACTTTGCAGCACCTCGATTCGTTCGGCGACAGGCAAGTCACAGAACATCAGCAGATGATGCGTTTGTGCGGCCACCCGCAGACGCTGACTGGCGAGCGCATGGCGGAAGATCATGTAGTGCTGGGTAGGCGTGCCTTTGTGCCACTGCAGGGCTAGCTCGACCAGACCCATGGCCTGGAAAAACCGGATGTTGATCGTGGTCGTCTTGCGGCTCGCGATAATGCTCGAGACGGTCAGCGTGGTATTGATGTAAGGCACTTGCATGTCGATATCGGTGATGGCCAACAGGCGATCCAGCTGGCTGGAGACATTGATGATCCTGGGCTGCTCTTCAAGCAACTTCTCCAACATCGTCCGGAACCTGGCATACAACTCGGCCTGTTTCTCTGGCGGTGCGTCATTGAGCGCATTGGTAAGTTGGTCGTATTCCCTGAACCCACCCAAGGCCAGGAGCTCATCGATGAAGAACATGCCAAAGCTGATCAGGTTCTTGCGGACCTGGCCCAAGAGTATCCGTTGATCTCTCACGCTGCCGACGTGCGTCGATGCGCTCGACTTGTCAAGCACGTAGGTAATGTTGCGTTCGGCCTCGAGATAATCAAGGAACAATCTCTCGTTCAAGGGCAGGCGCTGGTTGCGCAACTTACTCGTCTGCTCTTGCAACTGCTGGAACTTGAGCTTGAACAACTCGGTAGCCTGCTCGAATTGCGCACGTTCGCCCGGCTCGGTGGGTGGCGCCTTTTGCAACCGTTCCTCGACTTTTCTTACCGGATCACGCAAACCGACAATCTGCTCGCTCAACGCGTTGAAATCCTTCGTGGCATCCTCCGCGGTTAGGATAAGCCGCTCTATCTCGGCCTGAGCCTTGGCGATCGGCCCGCTAAGCTTCTTGCGCAGTCGCTCGCGGGCCAACTCGCCGGAGCGATCATTGCCACCGTGCAAGCGCGAATTATTGAGGTGCCAGACATCGCCGTCGCGCATCAGGTAGGGCCCAACCGTGCCGTCCGGACCGATGATGCGAAACGCTGCGTTATCAAGGCTGACTCGGTAGACATTACCGACCAAAGACACGTAGAAATCATCCCCAATCCGCACCAGCCCCGCAGCCACGCCCTGCGTCTGCGGTTCACGCCCCTCCAGCGAAACGCTGGCCGCCAACGCCCGCATTTGGCCGCGCTGGGCACTCGACAGGCCGTTGAGCCCCCCAGCCCCACGCCAGGAAAAATCGAGGTGGGTGTTGGCCATCGCCTGCAGGCTGTCGACCGAGACGCTGGGCTCCCGCGTCGCGGTGGAAAGGTTCGCCAGCTCGATCCCATCGCCTGCAGCTGGCCCCTGGAGCAGCGATGGCGGCAGGTCGCCAGAGACGGGCGGGGCTGCCAGTTTCGGCGTCTGCAGGTGTATCAGCGCCAGCAAGGTGTTGTTCAGCACATCGACCATCGCCTGGATGCGCTCGTCGAAATGTGAACTGGCCAGGCCATGCACATCGTTGATCAAGCTGCGCATGCCGATATAGAGCCAGGCAACCGAGGTTAGCGGCCCCGGTAACACCGGAAACACAACATTCAGCAGTTCCCAGGAAAATGCCGTGACCAGCCGCCAGCGCACCTCGCTGTTGCTCACGGCGCTGCGATCCGCCAGCTCCAGCAACATCCGGCCCTTGGCTTCGAACATCTGCCGATCCACGTCCCGCGCCCAGAATTGCAGCGCCAACTGAACAGGCTGCGGTTTCTCCGGGAGGGTGTAAGGGTCGAGCAGCCATTGGGGCAGGTGCGGCTCCCGGAAGCCGCCATTATCGTAGACCGCGCGCTGAGCTTGCTCGATCCACAGCAGCACACTGTCCTGCAACGCCCCCGGGCGGCTGATCGCATCCAACAGTGCCTGAGCGCTGCCGAACTGAATCAGCGCCTTTTCGGTGTACAGCGGGCAGTACAACAGATGAACACCCAACTCGATGATTTCGATCACGTAGAAACCATGCGCCACGTCGACCCTCTCTGATGTCGGCGAGCGTTTGAACGCAAGCGGTGCAATCCGCACAGCGGCTGCACCTTCTTGGCCGCTACGGCAGAATTCTGCCAGGGCGCCGTAGGCGAACTTGTCGAGCCGTTTGACGGCACGCGCCCGCGCAGCATCGAACATCAGGGTGATACGCCAGCGTATGGCAAATGCCGAGATGTGTTCGGCCCGGCTCGCCGAGCGATCGATCATCGACTGTACATGACGTGGATAACTGCCGCCGATGTCGACTCGCTGTACCAGCTCACGGACGTAATCAATGGTCATCCACTTCATGATCAGCTGGTTTTCACGGTGCGCGATGTGTGTCACCACCCCTCCTGCGGTGGCATCCAGGCGGCCGATCGCCAACTGCGTCAAAGTCAGCTTCTTGTCGCCGGTCTTCTGGCCGAAGCCCAGCCCGTGACCGTCACTGACAAAGCTCTCGACAGTGAGGATAAGGTCATCAGGAAAGTAATTGGCGTCCACCGGGTGGTCATGCAGCATCTCCTCGCGCAGGCGCGTCGCCGCATAGGTGTGCAAGTCCGGCAGACCGTCCTGAATGCCCTGGGCTGGGGTGCGCTGTTGCAGTAGCGACAAGTCGAGCATGGCTTGTAGGTAGGCGGTCTGGCTATCCGTATCGGCTCGCGACAGGCCCTTGGGAAGCGCCAAGCCCAGCCCACCGGAGCCATAGTCACTGAACTCGGCAAAAAAGGACGCGGGGTCGCAGGCCACATGGCAGTAATGCTCCAGTTGGTCGACGCTGTCGATCGCACTCCAGCGCAGGCGGGCCACGCGCTCGAGCAAGATTTCCAGCAACAAGGCGCTGTACAGGGCGAAAGCGTCGCCCTCCACAGTCAGGCCTTGCCAGTTCAACTCATCAAACCGGTAACGTCCCGCCATCTGCATTTGCAACGCCGAGCCGAATGCACCCTGGGCGTCGAAACTGCGGACCAGGCCTTCGGGAGAACACCAGAGTGTCAGTTCGCGAACTTCACTGGAGGCGGTAATCAGCAAACCGGGCAACAGCTCATGGAACGTGTCTTCGCCCTCACGTAACGCTACCCGCACCAGCTGCACATCGAGCCCGGTACGGTTGCCCATCATCAGGTCACGCAGCAGCTTGCGTTGTTCGTCGTCCAGCGCTTCGTCCTTCAGGCCGTCGAGCAGGTTGGCGCGCAACAACTGCTGCAACCACAGGTCCCGGTCGATCGTGGCGTCGCCGTTCCAATAGTCGATCTGCGCTTGCTGGAAGTGCCAAAGCAGCATCGGCAGCAACGCGTTGAGGCCATCGGTCAGGCGCGCGGGTTCGATCAAATCGCCCTCAGCAGTTTCGAAGCTCGACTCGATGGCGAAAAAGCGCCGGGGCGGGTTCAGGCTAAGGCGGTAGTCACCCGCTGGGGTGAGGTCCAGTGGTTTAGCCTCAAGCAGGGCCTGCAGCACAACATCCACCAGCGGCTGAGGGTGCCAGACACCATCCGGCTGCATGGACATCAGGTACAGCGGTGCAGCCGAGGTCATTTCAGGGCGATGCACGCCAACCAGAGGATAGTGCTTCAGGATCACCTTCATGATCTGTTCACCTGCGACCTGCCGGAATGTAGGACGGCTGGCGAACTGGGCGGCGACTGCGTGATTGAGGTTGTGCGCGTGAGTGGCGGGCATGACCAGGACTCGTTGTGGAATGAACCACAAAGCGTCCTGGAAATGGTATCGAAACAGGTGCTACATATTGCTGCTGGCAAGCCGCGACACCTGGCAGTGCGGCGGCCTGCCGGGAAGTCAGCTATAGACGCGGCCAAGCACCTGGCGATGGCTCTCGAACTGATCGAGCACATCACGCACGATCTGGTCTGGGGCAAAGCCCATCAGGTCGTACTCCTGACTGCCGTCATGCAGGTAGACCTCGGCGCGGTAGAAGCGCTGGCGCAGTTCAGGCTCACCCTCGACCGGCGCCTCGCTCGGCGCGGCCATATAGCCGTCAAGGCTCACTTCGTAGACGAACGGGTTGCCCTCTTCCATCATCACCCGCAAGCCCATCAGGTTGCGCGACTGGCCAACGCGGGTTTCCACCTCGAAGCCCTGCGTCTGCAGCTGTGCAGCGGCTTCTTTCAACGCCGGGCTGACCTGCTTGTCCATGAAGCGCTGCACCACGGCCTGGGTCGGCTGCAGTTCCAGCTGGGTCAGGCGCTCGCTAAAGCCGCGACGGCCACGGGCGGCCAGTTCGGCGCGCTCCTGCTCGATCACCACGTCCTGCTTCATGGCCTTGTACAGGCCGAACATGAACAGCACCAGCACCACCGAGAACGGCAGGCCCGCCAGCACGACCATGGTCTGCATGGCTTCGAAGTTACCGGCAAACAGCAGGCCGATGGTCACCAGGGTGATCACCACGGACCAGAACACCACCATCCAGTGCGGGGCATCTTCGTCGACCTTGCCGCCTGTGCACGACAGGTTGGCCATCATCACCGCGCCGGAGTCGGCCGGCGTGAGGAACAGCACGAACCCGACGAACACTGCCACACCAATGACGATCTTGGCTGCCGGGAAGTATTCCAGCAGCTGGTAGATCGACATCGATGGCTGTTCCAGCGCAGTCTTGCCCAGCTCCACGGCGCCCTGGTTGATCACCAGGTCCAGTGCGGTGTTGCCGAAGATCGACAGCCAGGCCAGGGTGAAGCCCAGCGGGATCAGCAGCACACCCATCACCAGTTGGCGCACGGTGCGGCCCTTGGAAATACGGGCAATGAACATGCCGACGAACGGGCCCCAGGAGATCCACCAGGCCCAGTAGAACACGGTCCACAGGCCCAGCCAGCGCTCCGACTTGCCGGCTTCGCCTTCATACACATAGAGGTCGAAGGTTTTCAGCACGATGCCGTTCAGGTAGTCGCCAACGTTCTGCACGAAGCCGTTGAGCAGGTGCAGGGTTTCGCCGCCCAGCAGCACGAAGATCAACAGGCCACTGAACAGCATGATGTTCAGGTTGGACAGGCGGCGGATGCCGTTCTCCACGCCCGATACCGCTGCCACGGTAGCCACGCCGGCCATGACCAGGATCACCACCAGCAGGTTGGTCTTGCTGTGGTCCATGCCGAACAGGTATTCCAGGCCGGACGATACTTGCATCGCGCCGATGCCCAGGTTGGTCACCAGGCCCAGCAGGGTGACGAACATGCCGAAGATATCGACGGCGTTGCCGGCAGCGCCCTTGACCCAACGCTCGCCCACCAGCGGGTACAGCGCCGAGCGCAGTGCCAGCGGCTGGTTGTGGCGGTAGGCAAAGTAACCCACAGCCAGGCCGACCAGGGCATAGATCGCCCAGCCGTGCAGGCCCCAGTGCAGGAAGGTCAGCTGCAGGCCCTGGCGCGCGGCCTCGAGGCTGGCAGGAGTGCCTTCCGGTGGGTTGAAGTAGTGGTCCAGGGGCTCGGAGGCGCCGAAGTACAGCAGCGAAATACCGATACCGGACGAGAACAGCATGCCGGCCCAGGCGCCGTAGCTGAAGTCAGGCTGGTCGTCCTTGCCACCCAGCTTGAGGCTGCCGTAGTCGGAGAAAGCCAGGTAGACGACGAACAGCAGGTATCCGCAGATGACCAGCATGTAGTACCAGCCAAAGGTGCGCGTCAGCCACTTCTGGGCCACGCCCAGCACCTGGCCGGCGGTTTCGGGTACAGCGATCAGCAAGGCAGTCAGAACAAGGATCATCAGCGCGGAGGTGAAAAACACCACGCGGTTGACCCGTACCCTCTCGGCGGGGGGCTTGGTAAGTGAGGCAGAACTCATTGCACGAATGCTCCGGGCAGTGCGGCTGTGGAGGCTAATCAGTCTTTCCCGAGCAATTGGTGGAATATCCCCACTGCATCAGGTGTTATAAAAGAACCCTGGAAACCGTGATCCCGAATCGATACGTTGCCAAAAACAGACAGGTGGCCTGCTGAAAATGCCACGCCTCAACGGAGGTGCGCGCATTCGTCACAGGTCACCCCGCCCGCTCCAAGGGCCTGTCGCAGGGCCAATGGCCGTACGGCAGAATCTGCATTTCGCATCGCTCATGCCCGTCAACACCTTGTATTCCGGGGGTTACGCGATTTCCTGGGGTGTCAATCCGTGCCTTCTCGACCGCCTGAAAAACTGTCAATGGCACAAATTGTCGCAGAGCTTATTCTTTATTGATTGAACGTTCAATCAAAACAAAATAGACTGGCCTTCGCCGAGTCAGCCGCCTGTCGTCTGCTCGCAGGCCTGAGGAGATAGCAAGATGCCCAAGGTCGGTATGCAACCCATCCGGCGCCAGCAGTTGATCGAAGCCACATTGCAGGCGGTCGATCAGGTCGGACTGGGGGACGCCAGCATTGCGCTGATTGCCCGTTTGGCCGGTGTGTCGAACGGCATCATCAGTCACTACTTTCGGGACAAGAACGGCCTGATCGCAGCGACGATGGGTTACATCATGAGCATGCTCAACGAAGGCGTCAGAGCACGTCGCCAGGCCCTGAAAGACGACAGCCCGCGCGCTCACCTGAAAGTGATCATCGAGGGCAACTTCGATGCCAGCCAGGTAAACGGCCCGGCAATGAAAACCTGGTTGGCCTTCTGGGCTTCCAGCATGCACCAGCCCGATTTGCACAGGTTGCAGCGGATCAACGACCACCGCTTGTATTCCAACCTGTGCTGCCAGTTCCGCCGCGCCCTGCCGCTCTACCATGCGCGCAAGGCAGCCCGCGGCCTGGCAGCCCTGATCGACGGTTTGTGGCTGCGTGGCGCCCTGTCGGGTGATGCATTCGACACCGACCAGGCGATACGGATTGCTTACGAATACATGGAACTACAACTGGCCAAGCAGCACACCCTGGGCACAAACGACCAGGCTGCTGACAATGCGCGCAGGGCCCTTGCCAACCCGGCAGGAGCATGACGCGCAAGCCAAACCACACACTGCACTTGCGAGGACACTATGGCCCGTTTCGGAACGCAAAAACTCTACATTGATGGCGCTTACGTCGACGCTGGCAGCGATGCCACTTTCGAAGCCATCAACCCGGCCACCGGCGAAGTCCTCGCCCACGTACAGCGTGCTACCGAGGCTGACGTCGAGAAGGCCGTGGAAAGCGCCGAGCGTGGCCAGAAAGTCTGGGCTGCGATGACTGCCATGCAGCGTTCGCGCATCCTGCGCCGCGCCGTCGACATCCTGCGCGAGCGCAACGATGAGCTGGCCATGCTGGAAACCCTGGACACCGGCAAGTCGTACTCCGAAACCCGCTACGTCGACATCGTTACCGGCGCCGACGTGCTGGAATACTACGCAGGCCTGGTACCGGCCATCGAAGGCGAGCAGATCCCGCTGCGCGAATCGTCCTTCGTCTACACCCGCCGCGAGCCGCTGGGCGTGACCGTGGGTATCGGTGCCTGGAACTACCCGATCCAGATCGCCCTGTGGAAATCTGCCCCGGCCCTGGCCGCTGGCAACGCGATGATCTTCAAACCGTCGGAAGTCACCTCGCTGACCACCCTGAAACTGGCCGAGATCTACACCGAAGCCGGCCTGCCGAACGGCGTGTTCAACGTTCTGACCGGCAGCGGCCGCGAAGTCGGCACCTGGCTGACCGAGCACCCGCGCATCGAAAAAGTGTCTTTCACCGGCGGTACCACCACCGGCAAGAAAGTCATGGCCAGCGCCTCCAGCTCTTCGCTGAAGGAAGTGACCATGGAGCTGGGCGGCAAGTCGCCACTGATCATCTGTGCCGACGCCGACCTGGACAAGGCCGCTGACATCGCCATGATGGCCAACTTCTACAGCTCGGGCCAGGTGTGCACCAACGGCACCCGCGTGTTCATCCCGGCTGAAATGAAGGCGGCCTTCGAAGCCAAGATCGCCGAGCGCGTTGCCCGCATCCGCGTTGGCAACCCAGAAGACGAAAACACCAACTTCGGCCCGCTGGTCAGCTTCCAGCACATGGAAAGCGTGCTGGGCTACATCGCCAAAGGCAAGGAAGAAGGTGCCCGCGTGCTGTGCGGCGGCGAGCGTCTGACTGCCGGTGACTTCGCCAAAGGTGCCTTCGTTGCGCCGACGGTGTTCACCGACTGCACCGACGACATGACCATCGTCAAGGAAGAGATCTTCGGCCCGGTGATGAGCATCCTCACCTACGAAACCGAAGAAGAAGTGATCCGCCGTGCCAACGACACCGACTACGGCCTGGCCGCCGGCGTCTGCACCAACGACATCACCCGCGCCCACCGCATCATCCACAAGCTCGAAGCCGGTATCTGCTGGATCAACGCCTGGGGTGAATCGCCGGCCGAAATGCCGGTAGGTGGCTACAAGCAGTCGGGCGTCGGCCGTGAAAACGGCGTCAGCTCGCTGGCTCAATACACTCGCATCAAGTCGGTCCAGGTCGAGCTGGGCGGCTACAACTCGGTTTTCTGAACCCTGTCTAGCCCCGCCCGTGCCACCGCGCACGGGCGTTCCCGCTCCCCGATCACCGCCAACACGAGGGTACTTTCATGTCCCAAGAATTCGATTACATCATCGTCGGTGCCGGCTCGGCCGGTAACACCCTGGCGACCCGCCTGACCGAAGACGCCGGCGTCACCGTATTGCTGCTGGAAGCCGGTGGCCCCGACTACCGCTTCGACTTCCGCACCCAGATGCCAGCCGCCCTGGCCTTCCCGCTGCAAGGCCGCCGCTACAACTGGGCCTACGAGACCGACCCGGAGCCGTACATGGACGGCCGCCGCATGGAATGTGGCCGTGGCAAGGGCCTGGGTGGCTCGTCGCTGATCAACGGCATGTGCTACATCCGCGGCAACGCCATGGACTTCGACGGCTGGGCAGAACTGCCAGGCCTGGAAGACTGGACCTACCTGGACTGCCTGCCGTACTTCCGCAAGGCCGAAACCCGTGACATCGGCCCGAACGACTACCATGGCGGCGAAGGCCCGGTCAGCGTGACCACGCCGAAAGCCGGCAACAACCCGCTGTTCCACGCCATGGTCGAAGCCGGCGTACAGGCCGGTTACCCACGCACAGAAGACCTCAACGGTTACCAGCAGGAAGGCTTCGGTCCGATGGACCGCACCGTGACCAAGAACGGCCGCCGCTCCAGCACTGCCCGTGGTTACCTGGACCAGGCCAAGAAGCGCCCGAACCTGACCATCGTCACCCACGCCCTCACGGATCGCGTTCTGTTCGACGGCAAGCGCGCCATCGGCGTGACCTACCTGGTCGGCGACAGCGAAGAACGCGTCGAAGCCCGCGCCCGCAAGGAAGTGATCGTCAGCTCCGGGGCCATCGCCTCGCCGCAACTGCTGCAGCGCTCCGGCGTCGGCCCGCGCGCCCTGCTGGAAAGCCTCGACATCCCGGTTGTGCACGACCTTCCGGGCGTTGGTGAAAACCTTCAGGACCACCTGGAACTGTACCTGCAGTACGCCTGCACCCAGCCGGTTTCGCTATACCCGTCGCTGCTGTGGTGGAACCAGCCTGCGATCGGTGCCGAGTGGATGTTCAATGGCACCGGTATCGGCGCCAGCAACCAGTTCGAGGCCGGGGGTTTCATCCGGACTCGTCCGGAGTTCAAGTGGCCGAACATCCAGTACCACTTCCTGCCGGTTGCGATTAACTACAACGGCTCCAATGGCGTGAAGGAACATGGCTTCCAGGCGCACATGGGCTCCATGCGCTCGCCTGCCCGTGGCCGCATCCAGGTCAAGTCGAAAGACCCGCGCCAGCACCCGAGCATCCTGTTCAACTACATGTCCACCGAGCAGGACTGGCAGGAATTCCGTGACGGCATTCGTCTGACCCGTGAAATCATGGCCCAGCCGGCGCTGGACCCGTACCGTGGCCGCGAAATCAGCCCGGGCGCTGACGTGCAAACCGACGAGCAGTTGGACAAATTCATCCGCGAGCACGCCGAAACCGCCTTCCACCCGTCCTGCTCGTGCAAGATGGGCACCGACGACATGGCAGTGGTCGATGGTGAAGGCCGCGTGCACGGCATGAAGGGCCTGCGCGTGGTCGATGCCTCGATCATGCCGCTGATCATCACCGGCAACCTCAACGCCACCACGATCATGATCGCCGAGAAGATTTCGGACAAGATCCGTGGTCGCAAGCCACTGCCGCGCAGCACCGCCAAGTACTACGTGGCGGGCGATGCGCCAGTGAAAGGCAAGCCGATGCGTGAAGTGAAGCAGGGCTGAGGCCTTGATCAGGGGCCGCGCAGCGGCCCCTTTCACGTTTGCTCAGGCGGGTAGCGCAAAGAATGTGCGCATCAACGAATCATCCTCCGTGCCCAGCCGCATCGCCAGTGCCTGGCGATCGAACAGCTTGCCTGTGCGCATGTCACGCACGGCCGTCCCGCCTGGCGCCTGCGCCAGTGCCTTCAGGCACACCTCGGTAAAGCGATAATTGTGCCCTTGAACGGCCGTCACCTTCTCCACTTGCAGGTAGCGCCCGGGCATCATCAAAGACTCTGCCTCATCAGGTCGCCTTGAAAAGGGCCCGATGGGCGTCGCCTGCATGTCCTCGCCCGGCTCCAGCACATAAACCAGCGCATTCTCATCAAAGGCACCCCGGCCACTGACCTGAGCCTGAGGGTCGTTGAAAACCTCCCAGAGGGCATAGGGGTTTTCCGTGAATGACGTGAAGTCGGTGGTCACCAGCACGTCACCCACTTCAATGGCACCCTCACCAACTGCCTGAAAACCCGTGCCCCGCAGGCTGGAGGCAGCCCGATACAGCCTCACCTGATTACTGACGCCAATCTGCCCAAGTGCGCGGGCAAGGTCATGGCTGCGCTGGATATTCCCGGCGCGAGTGCCCTCCAGCGGCATACCCCGCCACAGGTTGTTGTAGCGCTCCGGCGAGCTGGTGTACTCGGCAATGGCGGGCGAACCAAACCCGAGCTCATCGCGGTAGACAGGGTAGGGCTCACCGAATGCATCCAGATACTCGCCATTGGGCCCCACGGCATCGAGATCAGCCCACGGAACCGCGCCCAACAGGGCTTCCTGGCGGGCCAGCGCCTGATCCGACACAGCCAGCAGGTCGTCTGCCGCCGGCGCCATGTAAAGCTCCCAATCGACCTTGGCAGCGGAGGCTTGCGCCTGACCAGTCACACGCGGGGGGACGTGGCCATCAGTGAACAGCTCGCTGGCACGCATCATGGCTATATCGAGCAGGATGAACAGGATATCCGTCAGTACTGACCACCATGCTGCCGTGCGCCAGGCCTGCTTGCCATTGATTGCCCTGTCCAGGTGCAGCGCCAGGCTTGCGGTGCCCAGACCGAGCGATGCCAATATCACTGGCCAGCCAAGCGGCGCCATCGGCGCAATTATAAAACTCGCTGCTTGCAAGCCCGACAGCCAATCGGCCTTGCGCAACTGTGCGTTGGTGGTCAGCCGTTCGTGGGCGTCGCTGGTCAGATCATCCATGACCGAATCACGCAGACGAACGAACAGGTCCCCTTCAATGGCCTGTCCTGAAAACGTGGTGTCGCCTCGCGACTGTGCGAGCAACTTGAAGTAATTGCGTAGACGCGGGCGTAGCGACTGCACCAGTACCCCGTCCCCGACGAACAGCCTGACCAGCCGCTCTCGCCCCGCAGTCGTGGTGGCCTGGTCAGCCATCCACATCTGGAACGCATGGCGATCGTCGAACACCTGCACCACAGCCTGCGCATCGGCAAGATAGAGGCACAACCTGCCAGTCTTCAGCTTGTGCAAGAACATCAGCTTGGCGCTGATACCGCCGATGACAAGAGCGTTCCATTGAGGTTGGGCATTCGCCTGCCTGGCCTGTCGCAGGCCTTGCACGGTGCTTGGCAGAGCGGCATCAGCGACCGTCACCGCCATCAGTTCCTGGCGCTCAGGTTGGCTCAGCGCAGATTGGCCCACAGCAGCAATGAAGCGGGCACGGGCCAGGACACAATAGTCTTCGCCATGCCGTGACCGGAACTTGCTCAGCGCCTCGGTATAGCGCCCTGCAAAATCCAACTGCCAGAACGCCGTCAGTACTTGCCGAGGGTCGAGCCGCACTTCGTTGCGCTCGTCGTAAACTGCGTGGCTGGCATCCACCCGGTAGAAGCCACCATAAACACTCAACTCGTCAGCACTGGTCTGCTGCTGCGGGCTGAATCGCTGGATGACCAGTTCGGTAAGGCTCAAAGACCGCAGTGGCGGCCCACTGTGGCGCCAGCCGGTGAAGCTCGACGAACTGCTGGCCGCCGACTGGAACTCGTGCCAATAGAGCCCGTCCGGGTCCAGCCAGTACCCCAGTTGGCGGCGAAGCACGTGGCCCGCCGCCTGGCGCGCCAGATTGTGCAAATCAGGAAATTGCCCGAGCAGGCGCTGGGCCACCTGGGCGAGAGAAATGGTTTCTTTGACATTCATGTCCTTGGCTGCCTGACAGTGGGCAAACCATTACAGCCGCAAGCCGCAGCGACGATGCGGTATCGCTTTACAGCCTGCGCCGGCATCAGGTTAGAATCGATTGGCACGCGACCTGCTAGCTGTTGCTGAATGCGCTACCACGCCCCTTCCCCGCTGTCTCGGAGTACCTGCCTTTGGATGCAAGCACCATCAACAGCCTGTTCCTGATCGGCGCATTGCTGGTGGGTGCAAGTATCCTGGTCAGCTCGCTGTCGTCGCGCCTGGGTATCCCTATTCTGGTCATCATCCTCGCCGTCGGCATGCTCGCCGGTGTCGATGGTGGCGGCATCATCTTCAACAATTACCCAACCGCCTACCTGGTGGGCAACCTGGCACTGGCCGTCATCCTGCTTGACGGTGGCCTGCGTACGCGGGTGGCAAGCTTCCGCGTGGCGCTGTGGCCGGCGCTGTCGCTGGCCACAGTCGGGGTGATGATCACCACCGCCCTCACCGGCCTGGTTGCCGCCTGGCTGTTCAACCTGAGCCTGATCCAGGGCCTGCTAATCGGCGCCATCGTCGGCTCCACCGACGCCGCTGCAGTGTTTTCGCTGCTCGGCGGCAAAGGCCTGAACGAGCGGGTTTCCGCTACCCTCGAGATCGAGTCGGGCAGCAACGACCCAATGGCGGTGTTCCTCACTGTCACCTTGATCGACATGATCGCCAGCGGCGAGACCGGCCTGCACTGGAGCCTGCTGGGTCACTTGCTGCGTGAGTTCGGTATCGGCGCGCTGCTGGGCCTGGGCGGCGGCTGGCTGATGCTGCAACTGGTCAACCGTATCAATCTGGCCGGCGGCCTGTACCCCATTCTGGTAGTGGCCGGCGGCCTGGTAATGTTCTCGCTGACCAACGCCCTGCATGGTAGCGGCTTCCTCGCTGTTTACCTGTGCGGCCTGGTGCTGGGCAACAAGCCGATCCGTAGCCGCCACGGCATCCTGCACATGCTCGACGGCATGGCCTGGCTGGCCCAGATCGGCATGTTCCTGGTGCTGGGGTTGCTGGTCACGCCGCACGACCTGCTGCCCATCGCCCTGCCGGCACTGGGCCTGGCGCTGTGGATGATCCTGGTGGCGCGGCCACTGTCGGTGGTCGCGGCCCTGCTGCCGTTCAAGGCTTTCCATGGCCGCGAAAAGGGCTTCATTTCGTGGGTCGGCCTGCGCGGCGCGGTACCGATCATTCTGGCGGTGTTCCCGCTGATGGCGGGCCTGCCAGACGCCCAGCTGTTCTTCAACCTGGCGTTCTTCATCGTGCTGGTGTCACTGCTGGTGCAGGGCACCAGTCTGCCGTGGGTGGCCAAGCTGCTGAAAGTGACGGTACCGCCAGACCCGGCGCCGATCTCCCGCTCCGCCCTTGAGGTGCACATCACCAGCGAGTGGGAGATGTTCGTCTACCGCCTGGGCGCAGAAAAATGGTGCATCGGTGCCGCCCTGCGCGAACTGAAAATGCCCGAAGGCACGCGGATTGCCGCGCTGTTCCGTGGTGAGCAACTGCTGCACCCGTCGGGCAGCACCGTGCTGGAGGTTGGCGACATGCTCTGCGTGATCGGCCACGAACACAACCTGCCGGCCCTCGGTAAGTTGTTCAGCCAGGCGCCACAGCGTGGCCTGGACCTGCGCTTCTTCGGCGACTTCGTGCTCGAAGGCGATGCCGAACTGGGTGCGGTGGCAGCGTTGTATGGCCTGAAGCTCGATGGCCTCGACGCGAAAATGCCGCTGGCACAGTTCATCCGACAGAAGGTCGGAGGCGCTCCAGTAGTAGGGGACCAGGTCGAATGGCATGGCACGATCTGGACCGTGGCAACCATGGACGGGAACAAGATCCAGAAAGTAGGCGTCAGATTCCCCGAAGGAACGCGACCCGGACCAGGATTGTTCCTCTAAACTTCGTTTCAGCCGGATCCACAAGTAGTCTGCCTATGTCCCTGCGCGTGTACCTTCGCACAGCCCTGCTCGGGTTGTGCCTGTCCCTTTCTTTTGCGGCTGGCGCGGCAGAAGCCCCGACCACCGCCAGTATCCAGAACAGCCTCGACAAGATCGCCGAGCGCAAGCTGCCCGAGGCAGACCAGAAGGCGCTGCAGCAGGTGCTCGAGCAAACGTTGAGCCTGCTTGCTGCCAAGGAAGACAACGAAAAGAAACTGGCTGCACTCAAGCAGCAGCTGAGCAGTGCCCCCAAGGAGACCAGCGACAGCCAGAAGGAGTTGGCCAAGCTCAAGGAAACCAAGGCACAACCGGTGGCACAGCGCTACGCCACCCTCACCGTGCCACAGCTTGAACAGATGCTCAGCGAACGCAACACGCAGCAGGGCGAGCTGCAAAAGGCGCTGTCTGAAGCCAACAGCCTGATCATCAACTCGCAAACCCGCCCCGAGCGCGCCCAGGCCGAGATCAGCAGCAGCCAGACGCGCACCCAGCAGATCAACAACATCCTCAAAACCGGCAAGGACGGTGGCAAAGCCATCAATGCCGACCAGCGCAATCAGCTCAACGCCGAGTTGGCCTCGCTCAACGCGCTGACCCTGCTGCGCCGCCAGGAACTGGCCGGCAACAGCCTGCTGCAAGACCTCGGCAATGCGCGTCACGACCTGCTGGTCGAGCGCGCTGCGCGCCTGGAGCAGGAAATCCAGGACCTGCAGACGCTGATCAACGCCAAACGCCTGGCCCAGTCCCAGGAAGCCGTCACCCAGCAGTCGATCGAGGCTCAGAAGGCCGGCGGCAGCAGCCTGTTGGCCACTGAAAGCGCGATCAACCTCAAGCTTTCCGACTACCTGCTCAAGAGCACCGATCGCCTTAACGAACTGACCCAGCAGAACCTGCGCACCAAGCAGCAGCTCGACAGCCTGACCCAGGCCGACCAGGCGCTTGACGAGCAGATCAACGTGCTCAAGGGAAGCCTGCTGCTGTCGAAGATTCTCTATAAACAGAAACAGACCCTGCCGCACCTGAAGGTCGACCGCGACCTGGCCGACCAGATCGCCGACACCCGCCTGTACCAGTTCGAAGTCAACCAGCAACGCGAGCAGATGAGCAGCCCGGTCACCTACGTCGACAAGCTGCTGGCGGCGCAACCGCAGGAAGATGTGACACCGCAGCTGCGCAAGGCCCTGCTGGAAGTGGCCATCACCCGCAGCGACCTGTTGGAGCGGCTGAACCGCGAGCTGTCGGCGCTGCTCAACGAATCGATCACCCTGCAGCTCAACCAGAAGCAGCTGCTGGGCACCGCGCAGAGCCTGCGCACCACCCTCGACGAGCAAATGTTCTGGATCCCCAGCAACAAGCCGCTGGACTGGGACTGGCTGCAATACGTGCCAGAGCGCCTGGCCGACCAGGTCGCCAACCTGCCATGGGGCTCCAGCCTGAAAGAGCTGGCCGATGGCCTGAGCCAGCGCCCGTTGCTGTTCCTGCCGCTGCTGTTGGTGATCGGCGCGCTGTTGTGGCGGCGCAAATACCTTTACCAACGGTTGGGCAAGGTGCACCAGGATATCGGCCACTTCCGCCGTGACAGCCAATGGCACACGCCCCAGGCAATCCTTATCAACATTCTGCTGGCGATGCCCGTCAGCCTTGGCCTGGCGCTGTGCAGCTATGCCTTGCAGATCGACGCCCGCGGGCAAAACGCCAACCTGGGCGCCGCACTCTGGCAGCTGGCCCAGGCCTGGCTGGTGTTCTACACCGCCTACCGTATCCTCGCACCCGGTGGCGTGGCGGAAGTCCACTTCCGCTGGCACAAACCGCAGGTCGAGTTCCTGCGCGGCTGGGTTCGCCGCCTGGGCACTGTGGTGCTGGCACTGGTCGGCGTGGTGGCGGTGGCCGAGCACCAGCCTTCGGCACTGGCAGACGACGTGTTGGGCATCGGCGTGGTGCTGACCTGCTATGCGCTGATGGCCTGGCTGCTCAGCCGTCTGCTGCTCAGCAGCCCGGCACACCGTGACACCTCGCTGTTCCGCAGGGCGGTGGGGGTAGCGTTCACCGCCCTGCCCATCGCCCTGTTCGTCGCCGTGTGCTTCGGCTACTACTACACGGCACTGAAGCTTACCGACCGACTCATCTACACCCTGTACCTGCTGCTGTTCTGGTTGGTGATCGAAGCCGCCTTCGTGCGCGGCCTGTCGGTGGCTGCACGGCGCCTGGCCTACCAGCGTGCGTTGACCAAGCGTGCGGCGGCCAAGGAAGGGCTGGATGGCGAAGTCATCACCGAGGAGCCAACGCTGGATATCGAACAGGTCAACCAGCAGTCGCTGCGCCTGATCCGCCTGGCCCTGCTCGGCGGCTTCATCGCCGGCCTGTACTGGGTGTGGGCCGACCTGATCTCGGTGTTCGCCTACCTCAACAATTTCGTCCTCTACGAATACACCAGCGGCACCGGCGCCGCCGCCAGCATGGTACCGATCAGCCTCGGCGACCTGCTCGGCGCGCTGGTGATCGTCGGCATCACCTTCGCCCTGGCCGGTAACTTGCCAGGCCTGCTGGAGGTACTGGTGCTGTCTCGCCTGAACCTGGCCCAGGGCAGTGCCTACGCCACCACCACGCTGTTGTCGTACACCATCGTCGGCATCGGCATCGTCAGCACCCTGTCGACCCTGGGGGTGAGCTGGGACAAGCTGCAATGGCTGGTGGCCGCGCTGTCAGTAGGGCTGGGCTTCGGCATGCAGGAAATCTTCGCCAACTTCATCTCCGGCATCATGATCCTGTTCGAGCGCCCGGTACGGATTGGCGACACCATCACCATCGGCAACCTGTCGGGCACGGTAAGCAAGATCCGCATCCGCGCCACCACCATCACCGACTTCGACCGCAAGGACATCATCGTCCCCAACAAGACCTTCATCACTGGCCAACTGATCAACTGGTCGCTGACCGACACGGTCACCCGGGTGACGCTGAAGCTGGGCATCGACTATGGCTCAGACCTCGACCTGGTGCGCGACCTGCTGCTCAAGGGCGCGCATGAGAACCCACGCGTGCTCAAGGATCCGGAACCGATCGTGTACTTCCTCAACTTCGGCGAAAGCTCGCTGGACCACGAACTGCGCATGCACGTCCGTGACCTGGGCGACCGCAACCCGACGCTGGACGAGATCAACCGCTACATCAACCGCGAGTTCAAGGCCCATAACATCAAGATCTCGGTACGCCAGGTAGAGGTGTTCCTGATGGATGCGAAGGGCAGCAAGCAGCAATTGATTCCGATGGAACAGCCGAAATCGGATGGCACTGCTTCGGCCTGAATGGGCTCGAATACTTTATTGTGTGCAAAATGGCTGCGAGGGCTTCGCCCTCGTTCGCGGGTAAACCCGCTCCTACATCGGGCGCTGGCCGCTGTGGGGGCGGGTTCACCCGCGAAAGGCCGCCAAGCGGCCCCATTGGCACCGATTCCAAGGAGCAGTCCCGTGAAAGCCCTCGACCAACTCACCTTCGACAACCGCTTCGCCCGCCTGGGCGATGCGTTCTCCACCCAGGTGCTGCCCGAGCCCATTGCAGACCCGCGCCTGGTGGTAGCGAGCGAGTCGGCCATGGCCTTGCTCGACCTCGACCCCGCCCAGGCCGAGCTGCCGGTGTTCGCCGAGCTGTTCAGCGGCCACAAACTGTGGGAAGAGGCCGACCCTCGGGCGATGGTTTATTCCGGCCACCAGTTCGGCTCGTACAACCCACGTCTGGGCGACGGCCGTGGCCTGCTGCTGGCCGAAGTGCTCAACGACGCAGGCGAACACTGGGACCTGCACCTCAAGGGCGCCGGCCAGACACCCTACTCCCGCATGGGTGACGGCCGTGCCGTGCTGCGCTCGTCGATTCGCGAGTTTCTCGCCTCCGAAGCCCTGCACGCCCTGGGTATCGCGACCAGCCGGGCACTGTGCGTAATCGGTTCCAGCACCCCGGTGTGGCGCGAAACCCGTGAAAGCGCGGCCATGCTGACGCGTCTGGCGCAGAGCCATGTGCGTTTCGGCCATTTCGAGTACTTCTACTACACCAAGCAGCCCGAGCAGCAGCGCGTGTTGATCGACCACGTGCTGGAACAGCACTATCCCGAATGCCGTGACGCCGAGCAGCCTTACCTGGCCATGTTCCGCACCATCGTCGAGCGCAATGCCGAACTGATCGCCCGCTGGCAGGCGTATGGCTTCTGCCACGGCGTGATGAACACCGACAACATGTCGATCCTCGGCATCACCTTCGATTTTGGCCCCTACGCGTTCCTGGATGACTTCGACGCCAACTTCATCTGCAACCACTCCGACGACCGTGGCCGCTACAGCTACGCCAACCAGGTGCCCATCGCCCACTGGAACCTCAGCGCGCTGGCCCAGGCACTGACCACCGTGATCGAAGTTGAGCCACTGAAGGAAGCGTTGGGCCTGTTCCTGCCGCTGTACCAGGCCCATTACCTGGACCTGATGCGCCGGCGCCTAGGGCTGACCACCGCCGAAGATGATGACATGGTGCTGGTCGAGCGCCTGCTGCAGTGCATGCAACGCGGTGGCGTGGACTACAGCCTGTTCTTCCGCAAACTGGGTGAGCAGCCGGTAGCCGAGGCGCTGAAGGTGGCGCGCGATGACTTTATCGACCTGGCCGGTTTCGATGCCTGGGGCGCAGACTACCTGGCCCGCTGTGGGCGTGAGCCCGGCAATGCCGAAGGCCGCCGCGAGCGGATGCATGCGGTGAACCCGCTGTACGTGCTGCGCAACTACCTGGCGCAGAAAGCCATCGAAGCGGCCGAGGCGGGGGACTACAGTGAAGTTCGACGGCTGCACCAAGTCCTGGCCAGGCCTTTCGAGGAACAGCCCGGGATGCAAGCCTACGCCGAGCGACCGCCGGAGTGGGGCAAGCACCTGGAAATCAGCTGCTCTTCCTGATTAGTGCCGAATCCTGTGGGAGCGGGCGTGCCCGCGAAGCAGGCAGCGTGATGGATTGCACCGGCTTCGCCGGTGTTCGCGGGCACGCCCGCTCACACAAGGAAACCGTGAACCCAACACCGGAGATGAAATGACCGACCCACTGGTAATCCCCTGCCCCCACTGCAACGGCCTCAACCGCCTGCCCGCCGAGCGCCTGGGCGATGCGCCGAAATGCGGTCGCTGCAAAAAGGATGTGCTGTTGAGCACCCCCTTCGAACTTACCGAAGCCAGCTACGCCAGCCAGATCAAAGGCGACCTGCCGCTGCTGGTCGACATCTGGGCCGACTGGTGCGGCCCGTGCAAGTCATTCGCCCCCACCTTCGAAGAGGCCGCCCGGAAGCTTGCTGGCCGCTGCCGCCTGGCCAAGCTCGACAGCGAAGCCAACCGTAACCTCGCAGGGCAACTGGGCATACGCTCGATCCCCAGCCTGCTGCTGTTCAAGAACGGCCGCGAAATCAGCCGCCAGGCCGGGGCGTTTCCACTCCAGTCGCTGCTGGAGTGGCTGCGTAGCCAAGGGGTTTAAGCGTTTTCTTCAAGCAGCGAATGCAGCTCGACAAACTGCTGAGTCAGCTTGTGCCGCGGCTCCAGGTGAATCAGCGGCAGGCTGGCGTGGTGCGATTCGCGCATTTTCACCGAGCTGCCCAAGTACACCGGCAGCACCGGCAACCCTTCGGCCAGCAGTTCGTCGAGCATCTGCTGCGGCAGGCTGGCACGTGACTGGAACTGGTTGACCACGATGCCTTCGACCACCAGGTCTTCGTTGTGGTCTTCCTTGAGGTCTTCGATCTCGGCCAGCAGCCCATACAGGGCCTGGCGCGAAAAGCTGTCGCAGTCGAAGGGGATCAGCACGCGATCGGCAGCGATCAGCGCAGAAACCGCATAGAAATTAAGCGCCGGCGGGGTATCGATGTAGATACGCTCGTAATCCTCGTCCAGCTCGTCGAGCAACTTGCGCAGCTTGTTGATCTTGTGTTTTGCCTCCAGCTTTGGCTGCAGGTCGGCCAGCTCGGCAGTGGCGGTGACCACATGCAGGTTGTCGAACGGGGTTTCGTAGATATCGACCTTGTTCTTCTTGCTGAACGGCCCGCTGGAAAGGCTTTGCTTGAAGAAATCGGCGATGCCCATGGGGATGTCCTCGCCGGTCAGGCCGGTGAGGTATTGGGTCGAGTTCGCCTGGGCATCCAGGTCGATCAACAAGGTCCGGTAGCCTTCATTGGCACTGACCGCCGCCAGGTTGCAGGCAATGCTCGACTTGCCCACGCCACCCTTCTGATTGAACACCACGCGCCGCATGATTGACCTCCGTGTATCAACGAATGCCCGAGTATGTGGTGGCAGTGGGGCAATGACCAGTGCCATTTGACCGGCATCACGCCTGACCGACCACCTGCCCTGTCAACAACTCGGCAAATGCCTTGGCCATGACCGAATGACCACGCTCGCGCTGCACCAGCCACACCGCCGTCATCGCCTCTTCATCGAGCAAGGTGCGGTACACCACCCCTTCGATGCGCATGCGCTGGAACGACGCCGGCAACACCGACACCCCCAGCCCCGCCGAGACCAGGCCGATGATGGTCATCGCTTCCCCTGCCTCTTGCGCAAAATGGGGGCTGAAACCCGCATGCCGGGCCAGGCTCAGCAATTGTGCATGCAAGCCGCTGCCATAACTGCGCGGGAAGAACACGAAGGGCTCAGGGGCCAACGCCGCCATGTAGACGCCTTGCTCAGTGCCCTCAGCCAGCGGATGCGAGGCATTGATCACCGCCACCAACGGTTCTCGGAACAACTCGGTGGCCACCAACCCCTCCGGCAGCGGCATCGGCCGCATCAACCCCACCTCGATGGACTCGTCGAATACCCCTTCGGCAACATCACGGCTGCTCATTTCCTTGAGGTTCAGGTGCACCGCCGGAAAGCGCTGACGGAAGGCGTGAATGGCCTTGGGGATTTTCGAGGTGAACGGGGCCGAGGAGGTGAAACCGATTTTCATCTCCCCCAGCTCGCCCAACTGCGCACGCCGGGCGACATCCGCGGCCTTCTCCACCTGCGCCAATACCTGGCGCGCCTCCTCGAGGAACAATCGACCGGCCTCGCTCAGTTCGACACGACGGTTGGTCCGGTCGAACAACCGCGCCCCCAACTCCTGCTCCAGGGCCTGGATCTGCTGACTCAAGGGCGGTTGGGAAATACCCAGCTGCTGGGCGGCGCGGCCAAAGTGCAGCTCTTCGGCCACAGCAATGAAGTAACGCAGATGACGCAGTTCCATGAGCCGCTCCAATCAAGTCGTAAAACATCTCAAATAGGTCGAACAATATATTGGATCTAATCGTTAGCCAGCTATATGCTTTTTTCATTGCGCCAGAGGTACCCGCCCGTGAAAACTGCAGTAGCCCCCCTCCTCCTTGAGCCAAAACCTGCCATCCTGACCGAAATGTGGATCGAAAAAGGCACACCCGCCTTCATGAAAACCGTGCTGGCCTTGTTCAGCGGCGGTTTCGCCACCTTCGCCTTGCTGTACTGCGTACAGCCGATGATGCCTCTGCTGTCCCGGGAGTTTGCCATCAACGCGGCACAGAGCAGCCTGGTGCTGTCGGTGTCCACCGCCATGCTGGCGTTCGGCCTGCTGATCACCGGCCCCATTTCTGACCGCATCGGACGCAAGCCCGTGATGGTGTTCGCGCTGGTCTGCGCCGCCCTGTCCACCTTGGCCAGCGCAGTGATGCCCAGCTGGGAGCTGGTACTGGCCACCCGCGCATTGGTCGGCCTGTCGCTGAGCGGCCTGGCGGCAGTGGCGATGACTTACCTGAGCGAAGAGATCCACCCGCAACACATTGGCCTGGCCATGGGCCTGTACATCGGCGGCAACGCGATTGGCGGCATGAGCGGGCGGCTCATCACGGGCGTACTGATCGACTTCGTCAGCTGGCACACGGCGATGCTGACCATTGGCGGCCTGGCCCTGGTGGCCGCGCTGGTGTTCTGGAAGGTGCTGCCGGAGTCACGCAATTTCCGCGCACAGACGATGAACCCACGCAGCCTGCTGGACGGCTTTGTCATGCACTTCAAGGACGCCGGCCTGCCCTGGCTGTTCCTTGAAGCCTTCCTGCTGATGGGCGCCTTCGTCACATTGTTCAACTACATCGGCTACCGCCTGCTGGCCGAGCCCTACCACATGAACCAGGCGCTGGTCGGCTTGCTGTCGGTGGTTTACCTGTCGGGTATCTACAGTTCTGCACAGGTCGGCGCCCTGGCGGACAAACTGGGCCGGCGCAAGGTGTTCTGGGCCAGTATCGTGGTAATGGCGGTTGGCTTGCTGATGACGCTGGCCAGTCCACTGGTGATGGTGATCGTGGGCATGCTGGTGTTCACCTTCGGCTTCTTTGGTGCGCACTCGGTGGCCAGCAGCTGGATCGGCCGCCGGGCGCTGAAGGCCAAGGGGCAGGCGTCGTCGCTGTACCTGTTCTGCTACTACGCTGGCTCCAGCGTGGCCGGTACGGCGGGCGGGGTGTTCTGGCACCAGTGGGGCTGGAACGGGATCGGGCTGTTCATTGGCAGCTTGCTGGCGGTGGCCTTGATGGTGGCGTTGCACCTGAGCAAGTTGCCACCCAAAACGGTGTGATGCATTCGTGGGCACGCCCGCACCCACAACCTGTGGGAGCGGGTGTGACCACGAAGAGGCCATCAGATCAGTTGATGATCTCGACAATATCCACATCCACTTCCCGGCTCATCAGGTGCTTTTCAACCTCACCGGTCAGCTTCACCTTGGTCTTGTCGTTGAACGGTGTCGGCGGCAGGTCCTCATCGTCGATCTCGACAGTGATGGTGCCGGTGTTGTCCTTGAACTCGTACTTGTCGTCGTTGTTGATCTTCTTGGTCACGAAGCCCTGCAGCACAACCGGGGTGTCGTCGGCGGCGTCGTTCGCGGCGGCAACCGTGGTTACCGACTGGGCGCCAGGGCCGGTGTAGCCAGCCGCAAATGCGCCAGTGCTGAACAAGGGGGCGAGGATGAGGGCGAGATAACGGATTTTCATGATAATCGGGTCCTGTTTCGGTTTCGATGGGACCAGATTAGCGACGATCGCTGAATTCAAACTTAACGTACAAAAAACCCGGCATCGAAGCCGGGTTTACTGTGCAGTGCATCAAGTCACTGGTGGTACTGCGCCGACAGTTCGTGCACGGCGTTGATGAATGCACCCGCATGTTCCGGGTCAACTTCCGGCGTGATGCCGTGGCCAAGGTTGAACACATGGCCAGTGCCGTGGCCATAGCTGGCCAGGATGCGCGCCACTTCCTTGCGAATGGCCTCGGGCTTGGCATACAGCACGGTCGGGTCCATGTTGCCTTGCAGCGCCACCTTGTCACCCACGCGGCGACGGGCGTCGCCGATCTCGCAGGTCCAGTCCAGGCCCAGCGCGTCGGCGCCGGCTTCGGCAATGCTTTCCAGCCACAAGCCACCATTCTTGGTGAACAGGATCACCGGCACCTTGCGCCCCTCGTGCTCGCGGATCAGGCCGCTGACGATCTTGCGCATGTAGGCCAGGGAGAACTCCTGATAGGCCGCCGCCGACAGGTTGCCGCCCCAGGTGTCGAAGATCTGTACGGCCTGGGCGCCGGCCAGGATCTGGCCGTTAAGGTAGCTGGTGACCGACTGGGCCAGCTTGTCCAGCAGCAGGTGCAGGGCTTGCGGGTTGTCGTAGGCCATGGCCTTGGTCTTGCGGAAGTCCTTCGACGAGCCGCCTTCGACCATGTAGGTAGCCAGGGTCCACGGGCTGCCGGAGAAGCCGATCAACGGCACACGGCCATTGAGCTCACGGCGAATGGTGCTGACCGCATCCATCACGTAGCCGAGGTCTTTCTGTGGGTCCGGAACTGGCAGCGCCTCGATGTCGGCGGGGGTGCTGATGACCTTCTTGAAACGCGGGCCTTCGCCGGTTTCAAAGTACAGGCCCAGGCCCATGGCATCGGGAATGGTAAGGATGTCCGAGAACAGGATCGCTGCGTCCAGCGGGTAGCGGTCCAGCGGCTGCAGGGTGACCTCGCAGGCGAACTGCGGGTTCATGCACAGGCTCATGAAGTCACCGGCCTTGGCGCGGCTGGCGCGGTACTCCGGCAGGTAGCGGCCGGCCTGGCGCATCATCCACACCGGGGTGACGTCTACGGGTTGCTTGAGCAGTGCACGCAGGAAACGATCGTTCTTCAGGGCAGTCATGTCGGCATCCGGAAAAATAGTGCGGGCATTTTCTCAGACACCAGCGCAAAAGGCACGGCCATGGCCATGTGTTTTGTCTATTGGATGCCACAGATCAAGCGTTTTTGTATACAAAAGCTTCGCGGGCATGCCTGCCCCCACGGGTTCTGCGCTTAACCCTGCGGGAGCGGGCATGCCCGCGAACAGGTCGAACCTCAGACTTCGAGGTAGTCCAGGATACCCTCGGCAGCCGTACGCCCTTCGAAGATCGCAGTCACCACCAGGTCCGAACCGCGCACCATGTCGCCACCGGCAAACACTTTCGGGTTGCTGGTCTGGTGCTTGAACTTGCCCTTCTCCGGGGCAACCACACGACCCTGGCTGTCCAGCTGAATGCCATGCTGTTCAAACCAAGGCGCCGGGCTCGGGCGGAAGCCGAAGGCGATTACCACGGCGTCTGCCGGCAGGATCTCTTCGGAGCCCGGGATTGGCTCAGGGCTGCGGCGGCCACGGGCATCAGGCTCGCCCAGGCGAGTCTCGACCACTTTGACGCCTTCGACCTTGTCCTCGCCCACAATGGCAATGGGCTGACGGTTGTAGAGGAACTTCACGCCCTCTTCCTTGGCGTTCTTAACCTCTTTGCGCGAACCCGGCATGTTGGCTTCGTCACGACGATAAGCACAGGTCACCGCCTTGGCACCCTGACGGATCGAGGTACGGTTGCAGTCCATCGCGGTGTCACCACCACCCAGCACCACCACTTTCTTGCCCTGCATGTCGACGAAGTCTTCCGGCGACTTCTCGAAGCCCAGGTTGCGGTTGACGTTGGCGATCAGGAAGTCCAGTGCGTCATGCACGCCCGGCAGGTCTTCACCCGGGAAGCCGCCCTTCATGTAGGTGTAGGTACCCATGCCCATGAACACCGCGTCGTACTCGGCGAGCAGCTGTTCCATGGTCACATCCTTGCCCACCTCGGTGTTCAGGCGGAACTCGATGCCCATGCCGGTGAACACTTCACGGCGGTTGCTGAGCACGGTCTTTTCCAGCTTGAACTCGGGGATACCGAAGGTCAGCAGGCCACCGATCTCAGGGTTTTTGTCGAACACCACCGGGGTTACCCCGGCGCGCACCAGCACGTCGGCGCAGCCCAGGCCCGCCGGGCCGGCGCCGATGATGGCAACGCGCTTGCCGGTTGGCTTGACCTTTGACATGTCCGGACGCCAGCCCATGGCGAAGGCGGTGTCGGTGATGTACTTCTCCACCGAGCCGATGGTCACCGCGCCGAAACCGTCGTTCAGGGTGCAGGCACCCTCGCACAGGCGGTCTTGCGGGCAAACACGGCCGCATACTTCCGGCAGGGTGTTGGTCTGGTGCGACAGTTCCGCCGCGGCCAGGATGTTGCCTTCGGAGACCAGCTTCAACCAGTTGGGGATGAAGTTGTGTACCGGGCACTTCCACTCGCAATACGGGTTACCGCAGCCCAGGCAGCGGTGCGCCTGCTCCACGGACTGCTGCGGCTTGAACGGTTCGTAGATTTCCACGAACTCCTTCTTGCGCTGGCGCAGCAGCTTTTTTTTCGGGTCCTTTCGGCCCACTTCGATGAACTGGAAGTCGTTGTTCAGACGTTCAGCCATTTTTCAAAACCTCTTTACAGCAGCTGCAAGCTACACGCTGCAAGCCGCAAGACGATCACTTAAGCCGGGCAAACCTCGCACTGCCATTACCTGCAGCTCGAGGCTTGCCACTTGCAGCTGTTTTTACTGCGGGTTGGCACGGGTGCTGGACAACAGCTGCTTCAGGTTGGCTGCCTTCGGCTTGACCAGCCAGAAGCGCCGCACGTAGTCGTCCAGGTTCTCCGAGAGCTCACGCCCCCACTCGCTGCCGGTCTCATCCACATACTCGGCAAGGACACGCGCCAGGTGGCTACGGTAGGCCTCCATCGCTTCGCCACTGATACGCTGGATTTCCACCAGCTCGTGGTTGAGCTTGTCGACGAAGCTATTGTCCATGTCGAGCACGTAGGCAAAGCCGCCAGTCATGCCAGAACCGAAGTTGTAACCGGTCTTGCCCAGAACGCAGACAAACCCGCCGGTCATGTATTCACAGCAGTGATCGCCAGTGCCCTCGACAACAGCATGGGCGCCGGAGTTACGTACAGCGAAGCGCTCGCCCGCAGTACCTGCGGCAAACAGCTTGCCGCCAGTGGCACCGTACAGGCAGGTGTTGCCGACGATGGCGCTGTGCTGGGTTTCGAACGGGCTGCCGGCTGGCGGCACGATGGTGACCTTGCCACCGGTCATGCCTTTGCCGACGTAATCGTTGGCGTCGCCTTCCAGGTGCAGGTTCAGGCCACCGGCGTTCCACACACCAAAGCTCTGGCCCGCAGTCCCCTTGAAGCGGAAGGTGATCGGCGCCGCGGCCATGCCCTGGTTGCCGTGCAGGCGGGCGATTTCGCCCGACACACGCGCACCAATGGAGCGGTCGCAGTTGCAGATGTCGAGGCTGAACTCGCCACCCGCCTGGTCGCGGATGGCCGGCATGGCCATATCAACCATCTTCTCGGCCAACTCGCCCAGGTCGAACGGCGGGTTCTTGTCGACTTCGCAGAACTGCGGTTTGTCCGCAGGAATGTGCGAGCTGCCCAGCAGCGGCGACAGGTCCAGGTACTGCTGGCGTTCGGTGTCACCTGGCAGCACTTCGAGCAGGTCGGTACGGCCGATCAGCTCGCCAAGGCTGCGCACGCCCAGCTTGGCCAACCACTCGCGGGTTTCTTCGGCGACAAAGGTGAAGAAGTTGATCACCATGTCGACGGTGCCGATGTAGTGGTCCTTGCGCAGCTTGTCGTTCTGGGTGGCCACGCCGGTGGCGCAGTTGTTCAGGTGGCAGATGCGCAGGTACTTGCAGCCCAGGGCAATCATTGGCGCGGTACCAAAGCCGAAGCTTTCGGCGCCGAGGATGGCCGCCTTGATAACGTCCAGGCCGGTTTTCAGGCCGCCGTCGGTCTGCACCCGTACCTTGCCACGCAGGTCATTGCCGCGCAGGGTCTGGTGGGTTTCCGCAAGGCCAAGCTCCCAAGGGGCGCCGGCGTATTTGATCGAGGTCAGCGGCGAAGCACCGGTACCACCGTCGTAACCGGAGATGGTGATCAGGTCGGCATAGGCCTTGGCCACACCTGCGGCGATGGTGCCCACGCCCGCTTCGGCTACCAGCTTGACCGATACCAGCGCCTGCGGGTTGACCTGCTTGAGGTCGTAGATCAGCTGGGCCAGATCTTCGATCGAGTAAATGTCATGGTGTGGCGGTGGCGAGATCAGGGTCACGCCCGGTACCGCATAACGCAGCTTGGCGATCAGGCCGTTGACCTTTCCGCCCGGCAACTGGCCGCCCTCACCCGGCTTGGCGCCCTGGGCAACCTTGATCTGCAGCACTTCGGCGTTGACCAGATACTCCGGGGTCACACCAAAACGGCCGGTGGCCACCTGCTTGATCTTCGAGCTCTTGATGGTGCCATAGCGCGACGGGTCTTCGCCGCCTTCACCCGAGTTGGAGCGTGCGCCCAGGCGGTTCATGGCCTCGGCCAGCGCTTCGTGGGCTTCCGGCGACAGTGCACCCAGCGAGATACCCGCCGAGTCGAAACGCTTGAGAATCGCCTCCAGCGGCTCGATCTGCTCCAGCGCCAGCGGCTGGTCGGCCACTTTCACCTTGAGCAAGTCACGAATCATCGACACCGGGCGCTGGTCCACCAGCGTGGTGTATTCCTTGAACTTGGCGTAGTCGCCCTGCTGCACAGCCGCTTGCAGGGTGTTGACCACGTCCGGGTTGTAGGCGTGGTATTCGCCACCGTGGACGAACTTCAGCAGGCCACCTTGCTGGATCGGCTTGCGCGCGCTCCAGGCTTCGGCCGCCAGCAGCTTCTGGTCGTTTTCCAGGTCTTCGAAGCGCGCACCCTTGATGCGGCTGGACACGCCCTTGAAGCTCAGGCCGACCACTTCCTCGGCCAGGCCAATGGCTTCGAACAGCTGTGCACCGCGGTACGAGGCGATGGTGGAGATACCCATCTTGGACAGGATCTTCAGCAGGCCCTTGGAAATACCTTTGCGGTAGTACTTGAACACTTCGTCCAGGTCGCCCAGCACTTCGCCGGTACGGATCAGGTCAGCCAGTACTTCATACGCCAGGTACGGGTAAACGGCCGAGGCACCGAAGCCCAGCAGCACGGCGAAGTGATGCGGATCACGGGCGGTAGCGGTTTCCACCAGGATGTTGCTGTCGCAACGCAGGCCCTGTTCGGTCAGGCGGTGGTGCACTGCACCAACGGCCAGCGAAGCGTGCACCGGCAGCTTGCCCGGGGCGATATAACGGTCGCTCAGCACCAGCTGGGTCTTGCCCCCACGCACAGCTTCTTCGGCCTGGTCGGCAATGTTGCGGATGGCCGCTTCCAGGCCGACGCTCTGCTCATAGTTGAGGTCGATCAGCTGGCGGTCGAAGCCTTCGCGCTCCAGGTTCATCAGCGAACGCCACTTGGCGGGCGAGATGACCGGCGAGCTGAGGATGACCCGCGAAGCGTGCTCCGGGGACTCCTGGAAGATGTTGCGCTCGGCACCCAGGCAGATTTCCAGCGACATTACGATCGCTTCGCGCAGCGGGTCGATCGGCGGGTTGGTTACCTGAGCGAACTGCTGGCGGAAGAAGTCGTACGGCGAGCGCACGCGCTGCGACAGCACGGCCATCGGCGTGTCGTCACCCATCGAGCCAACGGCTTCCTGGCCCTGCTCACCCAACGGGCGCAGTACCTGGTCACGCTCTTCGAAGGTGACCTGGAACATCTTCATGTATTGCTTGAGCTGGTCAGCGTCGTAGCTGGCCACACCCTGGTCGTCGGTCAGCGTCGCCTGGATGCGGGTGGCGTGCTGACGCAGCCAGCGCTTGTACGGGTGGCGCGACTTCAGGCGGTTGTCGATGGCGTCGGTGTCGAGGATCTGGCCGGTTTCGGTGTCCACGGCAAGGATCTGGCCCGGGCCGACACGGCCCTTGGCCAGCACTTCCTCAGGCTGATAGCCCCATACGCCGATTTCCGAGGCGATGGTGATGTAACCATTGGTGGTGGTCACCCAGCGCGCCGGGCGCAGACCATTACGGTCGAGCAGGCACACCGCGTGGCGGCCTTCGGTCATGACGATACCGGCCGGGCCATCCCACGGCTCCATGTGCATGGAGTTGTATTCGTAGAAGGCGCGCAGGTCGGCGTCCATGGTCTCGACGTTCTGCCACGCTGGCGGTACCAGCATGCGCACGCCGCGGAACAGGTCGATGCCACCGGTGACCATCAGTTCCAGCATGTTGTCCATGCTGGACGAGTCGGAACCGACGCGGTTGACCAGCGGGCCGAGCTCTTCGAGGTCCGGGATCTGGTCATTGGCGAACTTGGTGCGACGAGCCACGGCCCAGTTGCGGTTGCCGGTGATGGTGTTGATCTCGCCGTTGTGGGCGAGGAAGCGGAACGGCTGCGCCAGCGGCCATTTCGGCAGGGTGTTGGTGGAGAAGCGCTGGTGGAACACGCAGATCGCGGTTTGCAGGCGCTCGTCACCCAGGTCTGGATAAAACGCCGCGAGATCGCGCGGCATCATCAGGCCTTTGTAGATGATGGTCTTGTGCGAGAAGCTGCAGATGTAGTGGTCGGCGTCGTGGGCGTTGGCCACCGACGAACGACGACGGGCACTGAACAGCTTGATGGCGAATTCCTGGTCGCTCAGGCCTTCACCGCCAATGAACACCTGCTCGATCTGCGGCAGGCGCTCCAGGGCCAGGCGGCCGAGGACGCTGGTGTCGATCGGCACCTTGCGCCAGCCGACCAGTTTCAGGCCAGCGGCGAGGATCTCGCGGTCCATGTTGGCGCGGGCAGCTTCGGCTTTGACCGGGTCCTGGTTGAAGAACACCATGCCGACGGCGTACTGCTTGGGCAGCTCGACAGCGAAGTGCTCCTGGGCCATGGCACGCAGGAATTGATCGGGCTTCTGCATGAGCAGACCGCAACCGTCACCGGTCTTGCCGTCGGCATTGATGCCGCCGCGGTGGGTCATGCATGTCAGCGCCTGCATGGCAGTTTGCAGAAGGTGGTGGCTCGGCTCACCCGTCATATGGGCGATCAGGCCAAAACCACAGTTGTCCTTGAATTCTTCGGGATGGTACAGACCTGTTTTCATAGACACATTCTCACCAGGTTCACCTCTCAACGGAGGTAAATCTCTTTTTTAACAACCACTTACCATCCACGCCGATCAAACGCCAGCTTTTTTGCGGTGGTCATGGAAAACCATTGTTGCACAGCGACAGCGACGCCCACAAATTTTCATGTCTCGCCATTGAAAATTTATGTCGCAATTTTGAATGTTTTTGCGCCATGCGCCGTGATAGCGGCTTGGCTCGAGTCTGAAGCGTTTCAGCCATGACTGCAACTAAGGGCTTGTGGCCGGCAGTCCGGGACAGAAAAGCCTGCCGCGCTCGGGCGCAGCAGGCTAGTCGAAAGCTAGAATTCGCTTAGCTACTGGGCGGCGGGGTGATGCCGCCCGGAAGGTATCAGCGGGCCGTGGCCAGCTCTTGTTGGACGCTGCCGACGGTACGTGGCCAAGGTTTACCAGCCTGGACCTTCGCTGGCAAGTTCTTGATTGCCGCAACCGCTGCGTCGCGGTTGGCGAAACTGCCGTAAGTCACGACGTACAGAGGCTTGCCCTGCAGGTTTTTCTTGAAGTAGCGATAGTCGCCACCCTGGGCCTTGACGTAAGCCTGGGCCGACGCCTCGGAGCTGGTACCAAGGATCTGCACCACATAATTGCCCGGCTTCTGTCCGGCATACCAGCCACTGTTGCCAGCGCCAGCGGCGGCTGGTTTTTCGGCAGCTTTGGCAGCCGGCTTGGCCACGGCGACCTGGGTCGGCGCTGGTGCTGGCTTGGCCGGTGCAACCGGCTTGGCGGGCTGGGTTGCAACAGGCTTGGGCGCAGGCGCAACCGACTGCACGGGCTGGGCAGGCGCAGGCGCCGGGCCAGCCGGCACACCTTGTGGCGGAGCGATGGTGGTCACGGTGGGTGGCGGGTTGCCAGGCTGCAGCGCGGTGTCGACAGCCGGGCCTCCCTCTTCACCCTCGCCCATGCCTGCGGCTTGGGCCAGCGGCTCGCGCATCACCGGCTGCGACTGGCCAACCAGTGGCAGCGGCATTGGCTGGGACGAGCCAGAGAACTCGATGGCAGCACCCTGCTTGCCGTCGCCCAGTGGCAACTGGGCCTGGGCAGCCGGCGCTTCGGCAGGGGCCTTGTCGCCTTTCTTGGGCATCAATACCGCGGCCGCAACGGCAACCACGACCACAGCGGACAGCGCGAGCACATGTTTTTTAGGCATCTTGAACCCCATGGTTGGTCGCTTGGCCGTCGAGCGGCTGGCGATCATGGCTTCGATCAAAGTGTCACGGGCGACCTGATTGATGTTGCCAGGCCAGCCGTCGGAGTTTTCATGGATATCGGCGATCTGTTCACGGCTGAACACCTCGATGCCCCGACCAGCCCCTTCCAGGCGCTGTTCCAGGTACTCGCGGGTTTCTTCTTCACTGTAGGGCGCAAGCTCGATGATGTGAAAACGTTCTTCCTCGACATTGAGCTCATCCAGCCCGGCAATCAGCGATGGCTCACCGAACAGAAACACGTGCGGACGCCCTTCAGGTACCCCCGCCGCCAATTCCAGCAACGCTTGGAGTGCCGACTCGTCGAGTTGTTCCGCATCGTCCACCAGCAAATACACTTCCTGCCCGGTCAGTGCCAGCTGCACCACCTTCGACAGGATCGCCTGCACCTCGGGCTGGGCGACACCCAGCTCCTGCGCAACCTGCGCGAGCATACTGGAGGCATCGCTGGCGCTGCGGGCCGACACCACCACACTTTGCACAGCCTGCTTGTTGGTGCTGGCCACCAGGGCCTGGCGCAGCAGCGACTTGCCGCTGCCCAATGGGCCACTGACCACCAGCATCAACTGGCTATAGCGCGCCAGGTGGTGCAGTTGGCCAAGCACGGGCTTGCGCTGGGCCGGGAAGAACTTGAAGCCAGGTACGCGGGGCGCGAACGGATCATGGCTCAACTGGTAATGGTCGAGAAAGGCCTCATCGGCATGCAAACTTGTCATTGCGCTGTCACAACCTCAAAGCTGGGCCACGATCGCGCGGTAATCCGCCGACAGCGTGGCCTGGAGAATCTCTTTCGAATAGTCGTCGGTCACCACGGCCTCGCCCATCTGGCGCAGCAGCACCAGACGCAAACGACCGTCGAGCACCTTCTTGTCGACCGCCATGTGCTCCATGAAATGCGCCGGGGTCATTTCCTGTGGTGGCACCACCGGCAAACCTGCGTCCTGCAACAGGCGGATTCCACGATCGCGCTCAGCCTGGTCGATCCAGCCAAGGCGCATGGACATTTCCAGGGCCATCACTGTGCCCGCCGCGACGGCTTCGCCGTGCAGCCACACGCCATAGCCCATATGGGTTTCGATAGCATGCCCGAAGGTATGCCCCAGGTTCAGCGTGGCCCGTAGGCCGGACTCGCGCTCGTCGGCACCCACCACTGCTGCCTTGGCCGCGCAGGAGCGGCGGATGGCCTCGGTCAGGGCTGCCGAATCGAGGGCACGTAGTGCCTGCATATTGTCTTCGAGCCAGGCGAGGAACGGCTTGTCGCAAATCAGGCCGTACTTGATCACTTCGGCCAGACCTGCAGACAGCTCGCGCGCTGGCAGGGTCTTGAGGCTGGTGGTATCGATCAGCACCGCCTTGGGCTGATAGAACGCACCGACCATGTTCTTGCCCAGCGGATGATTGATGCCGGTCTTGCCACCCACGGAAGAGTCGACCTGGGACAGCAGGGTAGTCGGCACCTGGATGAAATCGACACCGCGCTGGTAGCAGGCGGCTGCGAAACCAGCCATGTCACCAATCACGCCACCACCCAGAGCGACCACAGTAGTACGACGATCATGCCGAGCTGTCAGCAGGCCATCGAAGATCAGCTGCAATGTTTCCCAGTTCTTGTGGGCTTCACCATCGGGCAACACAACGGGCAGTACCGAGTAGGCACCAAGGGCCTTGCTCAGGCGTTCGAGATACAGCGGCGCGACGGTCTCGTTGGAGACGATGGCAACCTGCCGACCCGCAATGTGCGGCGCCAGCAGCTCAGGCTGGTCCAGCAGGCCTTCGCCAATGTAGATCGGGTAGCTACGCTCGCCCAGGTCGACCTTTAGTGTCTGCATGTATCCCCACAATGTACTTGGGCGCGGCGCCATCCGGCGGCCTGCGCGGTAACGTTGAGCCTCGCCTCGGCGCTGGAGGCCGAGAATAGTCCCGGGTTAACGGGGCGGCAACTGCTGCAAGCGCTCGAGAATATCGATCACCACCATGCGTGGTGGCCGCTCGTCGGTTTCAACCACCAGGTCGGCGATCTCGCGGTAGAGCGGGTCGCGGGTTTCCAGCAAGGTGCGCAAGGTCGCCTCGGGATTGGCCGTGCGCAGCAGCGGGCGATTGCGGTCGCGCGCGGTGCGGCCGACTTGCTGCTCGACCGAAGCATGCAGGTAGATCACCCGGCCACCCTGATGCAGCGCCTGCCGGTTGGCTTCGCGCATCACCGCGCCACCGCCGGTGGCCAGCACCACACCGTCGAGCGCGCACAACTCGGCAATCATCGCTTGCTCGCGATCACGGAAACCCGGCTCGCCTTCCTTGTCGAATATCCACGGGATGTTCGCGCCGCATCGCAGTTCGATTTCCTTGTCGGAATCCTTGAACAGCAGGCGCAGCTCTTTGGCCAACAGGCGTCCGATGGTGCTTTTACCAGCGCCCATGGGCCCCACAAGTATCAAATTTCGCACAGAATCAACGACTCACAGCAATCGCCTGGTCACTCATGATACGCGGAGTCAGGAAGACCAGCAGCTCGGATTTTTTCTCTTGTAATGCATCGCGTCGAAACAGCCGCCCAACATACGGCAGATCGCCGAAAAATGGCACCTTGTCGACCACATTGTTTTGCGAAGTCGAGTAGACGCCACCGATCACGATCGTTTCGCCGTCAGCCACACGAACCTTGGCATTGACCTCGTTCTTGCGAATCGGCGGTACGTTGTTCAAGGCATTGACGTAATCCGGCTCGTCCTTGGTCACCCTGACGGTCATGATCACCTTGTTGTCCGGGGTGATCTGTGGCGTTACTTCCAGCGACAGCGAGGCTTCGCGAAACGATACCGAGGTAGCGCCGCTTTGGCTCGTTTCCTGGTAAGGCACCTCGGTACCCTTGAGGATCCTTGCCGTTTCCTTGTCAGCCGTGACCACCTTGGGCTGCGAAATGATTTCGCCGTTGCCGCTTTTTTCCATGGCACTGAGCTCCAGGTCCAGCAGCACGTCACCGCGCAACAAACCCAGGCCGATACTGCTGCCGGCACGCTCCAGACCGAGGTCGACGAACAGCTCCTTGCCGGGCCGCAGTTTCTCGCCGTACAGCGGCCCACCCCAGCGTACCCCCAGGCTTTTCTCATAATCGACGTTGGCCTCGACGATACGCGCCTCGATCGCTACCTGGCGCACCGGCACATCCAACTGCGCCACCAGCTGGCGCATCTCGGCCAGGCGGTCAGCGGGCAGATGCACCACCAACGTGTTGGTGCGCTCATCGACACTCAAGCTAGCCGGAGGGATGCCGTCACCCTCCAGGCCTGCCAGCAGCAACTGCGCCAGATCGGCGGCCTTGGCGTGGTGAATGGGCAGCAGCTCCCGACGCAATGGCTGCAGGTGCGCATCCAGCGCCTGACTCACCCGGGCGTCTGCTGATTGCGCGGCAAACTCGGCTGCAGGTGCCACCAACAGCACATTGCCCTCCTGGCGCCGGGACAGGCCCTTGCTGCGCAGCACCAGGTCAAGCGCCTGATCCCACGGCACGTCCTGCAAACGCAAAGTGACACTGCCTTGTACCGCATCACTGGCGACCAGGTTGACGCCAGCGTAGTCAGCCAGCACCTGCAGCACCGCACGCACCTCAACATCCTGGAAGTTCAGCGACAGGGGTTCACCCTGGTAAGGCGTCGCCGAAGCCAGCGGGATCGACAGCAGGGTCGCCAACAGGTATTTCATCCATGTTTTCATTCGGGTCCAAGGCCTCCTTGCCCAGGCGCTTGGTGAGGGTGATGAACGCCGTGCGCTCGTGCCATACCCCCGCCATGAACAGCCGCTCACGCACTTCGACCTGACGTTGGTCTATATGCATCACTACCCCCTGATCACGCCCTACCCGGTCGCCCGGGCGTACGCGATAGAGCTTGCCAGCCGCCATCAGCAGTGCCTCGCGTGCCGCCCCGCGCGCCAGGCTGCCGACCATTTCCAGCTGCGCCAACGGCACGCCGACCAGCCCGGCGCTGGCCACTCGCGCCGCAGCGGGCGCAAACGGGTCCACTTCAGGCGCAGCCATTGCGGCCCTTGCCGGCAGGTGCGCCAGCATTGCAGGTGCCTTCACGGGCGTAGCCGTGTGATAGGCATCAACCCGCAACTGCAGGCGCAACAGTCCAGGCTGGCGATCAACGGTTGCCAGGCTCATGTCACCGCTGCGCAGAATCCGTGCCTGCCCTAACCAGTCGTCCAGCCACAGCCGCAAGGCCGGATAACGCCCCACCACTTGCACCACCAGCGGTACCTTGCTGAATCCGGCCTGTTGCTCACCTGCCTCTACATCGAGGCGTTCGACAAGCAAGCCATGTGCATGCCCCGACACTGCCAGCCGTTCAAGCAGGTCGCTCATGCTCTCCCCGGCGGCCAGATACCAGTGCGCCTCTTGCAACCGCTGTTCGGCAATCACCACTAAAGCCTTCAGCCGCTCCAGTTCGGCCAACTGCGCTGCATTGGCTGCCTGCAGCTGGTTCAACTCGACATGCCTGGCATCCTCCCGCGCCTGCTGCTGTAACAGGGCAGGCAGGCGCATCGCGCAGCCCAGGCTGAACAACACAACAGCGATCAGCGCTGGCGCCAACCGTCGGAAGCGGCCTGAGCCCTCGACCACCGCCAGCCAAGCGAGCATCTGCGCTGGACTCACGACCAGAACGCCGCAACGCGAGCGGTGAGCAGAAACTCATCGCCGTCCGGCAGGCTCTTGATGCGCTTGAGCTCCAGATCGAGCAAAACGTTCGAGCGGTTCAAGTCGCGCATGAACTGCGCCACCACTGCACCGGACGCAGCCAACCCTGTCACCTGCAAGCGGCCACTATCAAGGCTCAGGCCGATTAGCTGCACACCTTCAGGCAACGCCCCTTCAAGGTCGGCGAAGACACCGGCCAATACACCCTGATGGGCGCGCAGGCCCTCCAGGGCCACCGCACGGGCAAGTAGCGCTTCATGCTGTGCACGCACTTCGGCCAGCGGCTGCAACTGCTCATCCTGTATATCAAGGGTCGCTTGGCGCTGGGTATTGGCCAGCACCTGCTGCTGCCCGCGTTGGCGGGCCAGCTGATCGACCAGCATCACGGCGCACAAAGCCAGGAGTGCGCCAGCAATCAACTGGCCTCGAAAGCGCCGCAGCGCCGCCTGACGCTGCCGTTCGCGCCAGGGCAGAAGGTTCAGCCGCATCATGGGCGCAGCCCTCCCAAGGCCAAGGCGCAGGCCAGGAGCATCGCCCCATCGACATGTTCCAGCCCTGCCAGCCCAGGCAGGTAGGTGCACGGCACATTCAGCCGGCTGCCCAAGGCTTGTAGCCAGCCCGGATTGATCGATGAGCTGCTGGCAACCCACAACCCCGCAGGCCGGCTCTGCCCGACCAGTAAAGCCTGGAGACGCTCTGGCCATTGCCCGTTCATGTCCGGGCCAGTCGTTTGCAGCTCACAGCGCTGGTACGCCCTGCCCGGCTGCCAGTCATGAAGGGTTACGCTGCGGTTTTCGACACGCAGCAGCGCTGCTCCCTCAAGGCCACCCTGTGGCAACATGCGGCACAAGGCAATGTTGTCGACCTCGACGGCCTCCAACTGCAAGCCCGCCTCCTCGACGACGGCTTCGAGTGACGCCAGCGCACTCTGCCGACAGGCTGCAACCATTACCTCGGAGCAACCTGGCTGGTCATGGGAAGCCCCCATGACCTGAAAATCCAAGGCCAGGTCTTCCAGCGGAAACGGAAACAGCCGCTCTGCATCGGCAAGCAGCTGTGCCTCCAACTGCGCCCCGCTCTGCTCCACCGGCAGATGGCACAACTTGCAGATAACCTGACTGGCCGGCAATGCCAGCGCTACCCGGCGTTGCCAGAGGCCGCTGCGCCGGTAAGCTCGCTGCAGCGCAGCCACCACCACCCCAGGCGCCTGAGCCCAGTCATCGGCCAGCGGCGCCTGAAACAGCTCTTGTGCCGACCCCATCACACGGCAGCGTCGATTGCGCTGCTGCAGTTGCATGATCCGAACGGCGTCGGGCGTAATTTCCACCCCCACGAGTGAACCGGCATCCTTGCCGAAGCGTCCAAACATCGCGACTCCTTTGCTGTCTGTTACAGCTGCCAAGCGCAGCCACCTGTCGCAACCCCGCGGCAACACTGGGCCAGGGCTACCCATCGACTCGACGAGTAGCCTGGCCGGTCACCCGGAAAGGCGAAAAATGCTTATAATGCCCAGCGTTTTTTGGTCCACCGGACCTGCGTGCAATCCACTCCCAACCTGGACACCGAAAAGCCTTGATACGTCTGCTGAAGTTCTTCTGGTGGTCTTCCGTCGCAGTCATCTGCGCGCTCGTACTCGGTGTGAGCGGTGCGTTTCTGTATCTTAGTCCCAGCCTGCCCTCGGTCGAGTCCCTCAGAAGCATCCAGTTGCAGATCCCCCTCAGGGTGTACAGCAGCGATGGCAAGCTGATTGCCGAATTCGGCGAAATGCGCCGCTCGCCGATCCGCTTCGCGGAAATTCCCCCACAATTCATTCAGGCGCTGCTGTCAGCCGAGGACGACAATTTCCTCAACCACTACGGTGTCGACCCCAGCAGCCTGATGCGCGCCGCGACCCAGCTGGTGAAAACCGGGCATATCCAGACCGGCGGCAGCACCATCACCATGCAGGTGGCGAAGAACTTCTTCCTCACCAGCGAACGCAGCTTCTCACGCAAGACCAACGAAATCCTGCTGGCCCTGCAGATCGAGCGTGAGCTGACCAAGGACGAAATCCTTGAGCTGTACGTGAACAAGATCTACCTGGGCAACCGCGCCTACGGTATCGATGCAGCAGCACAGGTGTATTACGGCAAGTCCATCCGTGACGTGAGCCTGGCGCAAATGGCGATGATCGCCGGCCTGCCCAAGGCACCGTCGCGCTTCAACCCGCTGGCCAACCCGGTGCGCGCCAAAGAGCGCCGCGACTGGATCCTTGGGCGCATGTACAAGCTAGGCAAGATCGACCAGGCCAGCTATGAGGCCGCCCTGGCCGAGCCGCTCAACGCCAGCTATCACGTGCCGACGCCTGAGGTGAATGCCCCGTACATCGCCGAAATGGCCCGCGCGGAAATGGTCGGCCGCTACGGCAGCGACGCCTACACCGAAGGCTTCCGCGTCACGACCACCGTGCCTAGCGACATGCAGGAAATGGCCAACAAGGCCGTCCTCAAGGGCCTCTCCGATTACGATGAGCGCCACGGCTACCGTGGCCCTGAAGCACGCTTCCCGGGCCGCACCCAGGCAGCGTGGCTGCAGGAGCTGGGCAAGCAACGCACCCTTGGCGGCCTGGAGCCAGCCATTGTCACCCAGGTGGAACACACCGGCCTCAAGGTGCTGACCCGTGACGGCCAAGAGGCGCAGGTTGCCTGGGACACCATGAAATGGGCGCGCCCGTTCATCAACAACAACGCCCAGGGCCGTTCACCGCAATCACCGGCCGACGTGGCCCAGGTCGGTGACCTGGTGCGCCTGCAACGCCTTGACGATGGCACATTGAAGTTCAGTCAGGTGCCCGTTGCGCAGAGTGCCCTGGTCACCCTCGACCCGAACAACGGCGCCATCCGCGCCCTGGTCGGCGGTTTCTCGTTCGAACAGAGCAACTACAACCGCGCCGTGCAGGCCAAGCGCCAACCGGGCTCGAGTTTCAAACCCTTCATCTACAGCGCAGCGCTGGACAGCGGCTACACCGCTTCCAGCCTGGTCAACGATGCGCCGATCGTGTTCGTTGACGAGTCGGTGGATAAAGTGTGGCGACCGAAGAACGATACCAACACCTTCCTCGGCCCTATCCGCATGCGTGAGGCGCTGTACAAGTCACGTAACCTGGTGTCGATCCGCCTGCTGCAAGCCATGGGCGTGGACCGCACCATCGACTACATCGCCAAGTTCGGCTTCAACAAGCAGGACCTGCCGCGCAACCTGTCGCTGGCCCTGGGCACCGCCACCCTGACCCCGATGGAAATCGCCACCGGCTGGAGCACCTTTGCCAACGGTGGGTACAAGATCACCCCGTACCTGATCGAGCGCATCGAGAGCCGCAGCGGCGAGACACTGTTCACCGCCAACCCGGCCCGCGTACCGCAAGGTGCCCAAGACCAGGCGGGCCTGGCCGCACCCGAGCAGCCAATCAGCACTGCGGCCATGCCAGGCGAAGCACCTTCTGCCTTCAGCCAGGTGGCCGCGGCATCGCAAGCGCCGGCAGTGGCCGAACAGATCATCGACGGGCGTACCACCTACATCCTCACCAGCATGCTGCAGGACGTGATCAAGCGCGGCACCGGCCGCCGGGCGCTGGCCTTGGGCCGCACCGACCTGGCGGGCAAGACGGGTACGACCAACGAATCCAAGGACGCCTGGTTCTCCGGTTACAACGCCGATTACGTGACTACCGTTTGGGTCGGCTTCGACCAACCGGAAACCCTCGGCCGCCGCGAATATGGCGGGACTGCGGCACTGCCGATCTGGATGAACTTCATGGGCGCGGCGCTCAAGGACAAGCCTGCGCATGCCCCGGCAGAACCGGAGGGCATTCTCAGCTTGCGCGTCGACCCGGTCAGCGGGCGCGCGGCATCGCCGAGCACCCCGAATGCCTACTTCGAGCTGTTCAAAGCCGAAGATTCGCCGCCGTCGGTGGACGAGCTGGGCAATGGCGCGGCACCGGGCAGCCCGCTGCCGGCGGATGAAGCGGCACCGATGGATTTGTTCTGAAGCAGGGCGTTCGGCTCAGGTTTTACGTGGGCGCGTAAATCGAGCGCCGCCCGCGCGGCGCATCGCGAGCGAAGCTCGCTCCTACATTTGTTTCGGGCCGGTATCGCCTGCACCAACGCACGCGACCGCCTTGTTTGCCCGACACAATATCGAGGTGGACGCCAGGGGGCCGCGCGCTTCTATTTCAGGAATAACTGGCCCGAAACAAATGTAGGAGCGAGCTTCGCTCGCGATGCGCCGCGCGGGCGGCGCTCGATCTCATAGGCGCCAAAAATGTTGTGACAAGCACCTTGCAGCCCTGACACATTCTCAAGCCCCAACAAAAAGCCCCAGCTCATGCGAGCCGGGGCTTTTTTTTGTCGCTTGCGGCGATCAGCCGTTGAACACTTCATCCACGCTGGTCAGCGGGTAGTGCTTCGGATATGGCAGGGTAGCCACGCCGGATTCGATGGCAGCCTTGGCCACAGCATCGGAAACGACGGTGATCAAGCGTGCATCCAGCGGCTTCGGAATGATGTACTCACGGCCGAACTCTAGGCCTTCAACGCCATAGGCTTCGCAAACTTCCTTCGGCACTGGCAGCTTGGCCAGGTCTTTCAGGGCGATAGCGGCAGCGATCTTCATTTCTTCGTTGATACGCTTGGCGCGAACGTCCAGAGCACCACGGAAGATGAACGGGAAGCCCAGTACGTTGTTGACCTGGTTCGGGTAGTCGGAACGACCGGTAGCCATGATCACGTCGTTGCGAGTGGCATGCGCCAGCTCTGGCGAGATTTCCGGGTCCGGGTTCGAGCAGGCGAACACGATCGGGTTGGCAGCCATCGACTTCAGGCCTTCCGGGCTCAGCAGGTTCGGGCCAGACAGACCTACGAACACGTCGGCACCGTCAAGGGCGTCGGCCAGGGTGCGCTTGTCGGTCGCGTGGGCGAACTGCGCCTTGTACTGGTTCAGGTCGTCACGGCCAGCGTGGATCACGCCACTACGGTCGATCATGAAGATGTTCTCGACCTTCGCACCCATGCTTACCAGCAGCTTCATGCAGGAAATGGCAGCAGCGCCGGCGCCCAGGCAGACGATCTTGGCTTCTTCCAGTTTCTTGCCGGCGATTTCCAGGGCGTTGATCATGCCAGCGGCAGTCACGATGGCAGTACCGTGCTGGTCATCGTGGAACACCGGGATGTCGCACTGTTCGATCAGGGTACGTTCGATTTCAAAGCACTCAGGTGCCTTGATGTCTTCAAGGTTGATGCCACCGAAGGTGATCGAAATGCGGCGAACGGTGTCGATGAACGCTTGCGGGCTTTCCGACTCGACTTCGATGTCGAACACATCGATACCGGCGAAACGCTTGAACAGAACACCCTTGCCTTCCATGACCGGCTTGGAAGCCAGTGGGCCGAGGTCACCCAGACCGAGGATGGCAGTGCCATCGGAAATCACCGCAACCAGGTTGCCTTTGCCGGTGTATTTGTAAGCCAGCTCTGGATCACGGCCAATTTCGCGCACCGGCTCTGCAACACCTGGGCTGTAGGCCAGGGCGAGGTCACGGGCGGTGGCAGTGGGCTTGGAGAGTTCAACGCTCAGTTTCCCCGGACGAGGTTGAGCGTGATATTCGAGAGCGGCGGTTTTCAGGTCTGACATGGTGGGCATTCCGCTATTTACTGTTCTGACGGACCGCCGAGGATACGCAAAGAGCCGGGGAGCCACAAGACTGGCCGGTCACTTGTGTCAAGGCCTTTAGCCTACGACTTTACGCTACAACCCACGGGGCATACGACCAACAGTGTGTACAATCCAGTAGCGAAATGTCTACATCTTTTAGCCTGAAATGCGCTCCAACATGCTCGGATCGGTCAATGGCAACACCCAGCGTCGCTGCCCGGGCTTGAGGCCACCCCTGCGGGAACGATCCAGCACCCAGCCGCGCGCTTCGACCTGGCGCCCCTTGAGGTTATCGAAGAAGCTGGCGGGGAAGTTGCGCTGCAGACGAGCGGGAACCTGCAGCACCAGGGTACTGCCCAGGGTCAGCCAGACCCCACCACGATTTCGCTCGATACCTTCGATACGACCACGCACAACAGCGAAACCTGACTGCCTGACATCGCTTGCAGCCACTACGGGCGAATGCCGCCACAGGCCAACGCCGGCCTGGCGCGCAGCTTGTTCGGCAAGCTGCTGACAACCGCTGAGACGTACATTAGGGGCAATAGCCACGCGGTAGCCCAAGCCCTCGCTAAGCAATTGCGCTTCCAGATTGTCGCCATTGCGGCTGTAGATGTGCGCCAGTGTGCGACCGTACTTGTCTTTACCTTCAACACCAGGCACCAGCCCGACGCGATCGTCATTGGCCTTGACCAAGGCCTGCAATCGCCGCCTGGCAGCTTCGGCATAGGGCTCACTGGTACGTCCCTTGCGACCCATTTCCGGGGCATTGATACCGATCAGCCGCACACTGCGGCCATCGACCAGACGCAAGGTGTCGCCATCAACCACCTGTCGTACCGCTACCCATTGGGGCTTGTCCGGCAGTGGGCAGAACGCCAGGACCGGGAAATGCCAGATAACGCCCACAAAAAAGGCGCCCACAAGGGACGCCTTCTTCAGCAACAATGCGAAACCCGAAGGATTCGCCATGCGCATGATTACTTCTTGGCACCGAACATGCCGAAGCGATCGGCGAACTTCTGTACGCGACCACCGGTGTCCAGAACTTTCTGCTTACCGGTGTAGAACGGGTGGCACAGGTTGCAAACGTCGATCGACAGGACGTTGCCCAGGGTCGAACGAGTTTCGAACTTGTTACCGCAGCTGCAGGTGACTGCAACTACTTCGTAGTTCGGGTGGATACCTTCTTTCATGGTCACTTCCTCGAGCTGCGTGCCGCCACCCAACACCAATTGTTGAATACCGCACGTAATTAGGCGGCGAATAATACCAGAGCACACCGTCAGCGCAAGATGTCGCTTGCACCGACCGTCGTCTGCTAGGCTCGCCAGTCCTTGTAACGCCCTCCGAGACTTTCCGCGTGTCCGACGTCATCCTGCGCCTTGCCCTGCCCTCCCCGCTGCGGCGCCTGTTCGACTACAAGGCGCCGGCGAGCATGGCGCGCCTGACCTTGACCCCAGGCATGCGCATCCGCGTGCCCTTTGGCCGCCGCGAAATGATCGGCGTGCTGATAGAGGTGTGCACGCAGAGCGAAGTGCCCGCCGACAAACTGAAGCCTGCCAGCGCCCTGCTCGACCCGGTGTCCCCCATCCCCGCGTCGCTGTTCAAGTTGTGCCTGTGGACCGCCCAGTACTACCAGCACAGCCTGGGCGATACCCTGAGCTGGGCGCTGCCCACGCTACTGCGCCAGGGCGAAGCCGCCGAAATGCGCCAGGAACGCTTCTGGCACATAGCCCCTGGCGCCCGCCTGGAAGACCCGCGCATCGCCCGCGCACCGCGCCAGCGCGACGCCCTCAAGACCCTGGCCCAGCACCCGCACGGCGTGGCCCACAGCCTGCTGGCCAAACTCAACCTGAACAAGGACAGCCTCGACCTGCTGCTGGCCAAGGACCTGGTACAGATCGAGACGCGCCGCCACTTGCCGGCACTACGTCATGAGCACTGGCTGGCACAGCCGGAACTGCCGCTCAACGAAGAGCAACGCGAAGCCTTCGACGCCGTGTGCGAGGGTTTTGGCGGTTTCGGCGCGTTCTTGCTGGCCGGCGTCACCGGCAGTGGCAAGACCGAGGTCTACCTGCAACTGATCCGTGAAACCCTGGAAGCCGGCAAGCAGGCGCTGGTGCTGATCCCGGAGATCAACCTCGGCCCGCAAACCCTGGCCCGCTTCGAGCAACGCTTCAACGCGCGCATTGCCCTGCTGCACTCTGCGGTAAACGACCGCGAACGCCTGGATGCCTGGCTGGCGGCACGGGACGGCGAGGCCGATATCATCATCGGCACCCGCTCGGCATTGTTCACGCCGATGAAAAACCCCGGCCTGATCATCATCGACGAAGAGCACGACGGCTCCTATAAACAGCAGGAAGGCCTGCGGTACCACGCCCGCGACCTGGCGCTGGTACGCGCTCACCAGGAGAACATCCCGATCCTGCTCGGTTCCGCCACACCGTCGCTGGAAACCCTGCATAACGCCCTGACCGGCCGCTACCGCCTGCTGCGTATGAACCAACGCGCCGGAGGGGCACGCCCGCCGCGCATGCTGCGCCTTGATGTGAAGAGCCTGCCACTGGACAGCGGCATCAGTGGCCCGCTGCAGCAGGCTATCCGACAGACCCTGGAGGCTGGCCAACAAGTGCTGGTGTTCCTCAACCGCCGCGGCTTTGCCCCAACCTTGCTGTGCCACGATTGCGGCTGGCTGTCCGAATGCCCACGCTGCGATGCGCGCATGACCGTGCACCAGCGCTCCGGCGTGCTGCGCTGCCACCACTGTGGCTATGACGAACGCCTGCCGCACCAGTGCCCGCAATGCAACCACGTCGACCTGCGCCCGGTCGGTGCCGGTACCGAACGCGCCGAAGAGCGCCTGAAGGTGCTGTTCCCGGATTACCCGATCCTGCGCGTGGACCGCGACAGCACGGCGCGCAAGGACGCCATGCACAACCTGTTCAGCACCATCCAGCGCGGCCAGCCGAGCATCCTCGTCGGCACCCAGATGCTCGCCAAGGGCCACCACTTCCCGCGGGTGACCCTGGTGGCCATCCTTGATGCCGATGGCGGGCTGTTTTCCGGTGACTTCCGCGCCAGCGAGCGCATGGCACAACTTATCGTACAGGTGGCCGGGCGGGCCGGGCGGGCCGAAGAGCCCGGCAAGGTCATCATCCAGACCCACCTGGCCGACCACCCACTGTTGGTCCAGCTAACCGAGCAAGGCTACTTCGCCTTCGCCGAACAGGCCCTGGACGAACGCCGAGCCGCCGGGCTGCCGCCCTACTCGCATCTGGCCTTGCTGCGTGCCGAAGCACACAAGCCGGGGCAGGCCGAAGGTTTCCTCGACGAAGCCTGTGCCGCCGCCGAGCGCCTGGTGGCCGAACAGCGCCTGCCGGGTATCGAACTGCTGGGCCCGGTACCGGCGCCCATGGAGCGCCGCGCCGGACGATTCCGCGCACAATTGTTGATACAGGCCAACACCCGGGCGCCGTTGCATCGACTGATCAGCGCCTGGTTGCTAGTGTTGGAACAGTTGCCGAGCGGGCGCCAGGTGCGCTGGTCGCTGGATGTCGACCCGGTAGACCTGTATTGAGCTGCAAGCTGCGAGTTGCCAGCGGCAAGCAAGCGCCGGGCGGGTGCGATGCCGCTTTTTCTTGCCGCTTGTGGCCCCCAGCTTGCCGCCCAAAGGTTGGCAACCTGCTCCCGGCAACGGATAATGCCCAGTTTTTCCACCTGCGCATCCAGGCGCTCACCGCGCTTGCGGTCGAAAAGAGATCCCCATGAAAGACACCATTCGCCAGCTGATCCAGCAAGCCCTCACCCAACTCGTCACCGACGGTGTGCTGCCTGAAGGGCTGTCGCCGGCGATCCAGGTGGAAAACGCCCGGGACAAGACCCACGGCGACTTCGCCAGCAACATCGCCATGATGCTGGCCAAGCCGGCCGGCATGAAGCCGCGCGACCTCGCCGAAAAACTGATCAACGCCCTGCCGGCCAGCGCCGACATCAGCAAGGTCGAGATTGCAGGCCCCGGCTTCCTCAACTTCTTCCAGAACACCGACGCCCTGGCCAACCGCCTGGATGCCGCCCTGGCCGACGCCCACCTGGGTGCGCGCAAAGCCGGCCCGGCGCAAAAGGTGGTGATCGACATGTCGGCACCCAACCTGGCCAAGGAAATGCACGTCGGCCACCTGCGCTCGACCATCATCGGTGACAGCGTTGCGCGCGTGCTGGAGTTCCTGGGCGACAACGTCATCCGCCAGAACCACGTCGGCGACTGGGGTACCCAGTTCGGCATGCTGATGGCCTACCTGCAGGAAAACCCGATCACCAGCGACGAGCTGTCGGACCTGGAAAACTTCTACCGCGCGGCGAAGAAACGCTTCGATGAATCGGAAGAGTTCGCCACTCGCGCCCGCGGCCTGGTGGTCAAGCTGCAAGCCGGTGACCCCGAGTGTCTGGCCCTTTGGACACGCTTCAAGGACATCTCGCTGTCGCACTGCCAGAAGACCTACGAGCTGCTCAACGTCAAGCTGACCATGGCCGACGTGATGGGCGAAAGTGCCTACAACGACGACTTGGCCAACGTGGTGGCCGACCTCAAGGCCAAGGGCCTGCTGGTCGAAGACCAGGGCGCCCAATGCGTGTTCCTCGAAGAGTTCAAGAACAGCGACGGCGACCCCCTGCCGGTGATCGTGCAGAAGGCTGACGGCGGCTATCTGTACGCCACCACCGACCTGGCTGCCGTGCGTTACCGCAGCAACGTGTTGAAGGCTGACCGCGCACTGTACTTCGTCGACCAGCGCCAGGCCCTGCACTTCAATCAGGTGTTCGAAGTGGCCCGCCGCGCTGGCTTCGTCGGCCACCCGATGCAAATGGAGCACATGGGCTTCGGCACCATGAACGGCGCCGACGGCCGCCCGTTCAAGACCCGTGACGGCGGCACCGTGAAGCTGATCGACCTGCTCACCGAGGCCAAGGAGCGCGCCTACGCGCTGGTCAAGGAAAAGAACCCGAGCCTGGCCGACGACGAACTGCGCCACATCGGCGAGGTGGTGGGCATTGGCGCGGTGAAATACGCCGACCTGTCCAAGCACCGCACCAGCGACTACAGCTTCAACTTCGAGCTGATGCTCAACTTCGAAGGCAACACCGCGCCTTACCTGCTGTACGCTTACACCCGCGTAGCCGGCGTGTTCCGCAAGCTGGGCAAAGGCTTTGACGAAGTCGACGGCAAGATCGTGCTGCAAGCTGCCCACGAGCAGGACTTGGCCGCACGCCTGGCGCAGTTTGGCGAAATCCTCAACAACGTCGCCGAAAAAGGCACGCCGCACGTGCTGTGCAGCTACCTGTACGACTTGGCCGGCCTGTTCTCCAGCTTCTACGAGAACTGCCCGATCCTCGCCGCCGAAACCCCTTCGCAGCAGCAGAGCCGGCTGCGCCTGGCCGCCCTGACTGGCCGCACCCTCAAACAAGGTCTGGAACTGCTCGGCCTGGAAACCCTGGAGCGCATGTAAGTTGGCTGCCAAGAAAAAACCTGCCCCGAAACGCGGCGCCAGCCGCCAGACGGCACCGGCCAAACAGCCGATCCCCGGCTGGGTATGGCTGGCGGTCGGCCTGACCGTAGGCGCGTTCATCGTGTTCCTGATGAAGCTCGAACCCGGTGGCGATGACATCAAGCGCACCAAGCCCGAGCAGGAGAAACCGGCGAAAGCGGCCGAAGCCGGCAAGCCCGCGCAAGCCACCCCGCAACAGCCGGTGAAGCCGAAGTACGACTTCTACACCCTGCTGCCGGAGTCTGAGGTGATCGTGCCGCCGGAAGCCGTACCGGAGAAAACCCCACCGGTGCCGGCCCAGCCAGTAACCCCGGTAACACCAGCAGAAGCGGCGAAAATCGACACGGCGAGGGCCCAGGCAGCGTTGCTCGGCCAGACCCCGCCACCGCCACCACCCGTGATCAAGCCGGCGGCGACCACGCAGTACTTCCTTCAGGCCGGCTCGTTCCGCAAGCAGGCCGATGCCGACAAGGTACGGGCACAGATCATCCTGCTGGGCCAGTCCGTGAAAGTGGAGTCGGGCACGGTCAAGGATGAAACCTGGTACCGCGTGCTGGTTGGGCCGTTCAGCAACCGCGAGCAGTTGACAGGGGCACAGAAGCAGCTGGCTGGGGCCGGGTTCAGCAACCTGTTGCTGCAACAGCGGCAGACCCGTCAGTAACGAAGAAGGCCTTGCCGCAGCGATGCGACAAGGCCTTCTTTATATGGACAGCATTGCCCGTGAAGGGGCTGTAAAGCAGCCCCGCCACCGTCAGCCCCGCCCCGCATTCCTTTCGGACACCTGGCTGTTCAACGTCCAGAAGTCATACAGCACCCCCACCAGGAACAACCCGCCGGTAAAGAAGTAGATGATCGCGGTGATCCACTTGCCCTGATACAGCCGGTGCAGGCCAAACACCCCCAGGAAGGTCAGCAGGATCCAGGCGATGTTGTAGTCGATACGCCCGGACTGAAACCTCAGGTCGGCTTCACGGTCCATGGACGGGATCAGGAACAGGTCGATCAACCAGCCAATGCCCAGCAAGCCCAAGGTGAAGAACCAGATGGTCCCGGTAATCGGCTTGCCGTAATAGAAACGATGGGAACCGGTGAAGCCGAAAATCCACAGCAGGTAGCCGATGGTTTTGCTGTGGGTGTCGTGAAAGGGCACCCCCTGTTGATAACTGTTCATTCATAGCCCCCGTGGGTTATCCGAAAATTTTCTAAGAAAAAATGTGACTTTTTCGTCGCTACCCGACATACGGCGCCTAGGCAATCGACCAACGGATCAATAACTGATCAAAAAGCTGTTATAAAGTTGCGCGCCCAACACATAACTATTCATAAGAGCTTCATCTATGCCGCCTTTGATCAAGACATGGCTGACCCTCTGCCTATTATTGCCCCTGGCCGCCCACGCCACCAATCGTGAGCAACGTCTTCCCAATGGTTTCACCGGCTACACGACCAACGCGTCGGTGAAACACGCACCCGCCAAGCAGACCGCGCTGCGCGCCCGCCCAAGCAATGCCGTCAGCAGCCGCGGTGCGAATGTCGCCGCCATGTCGCCGAAGCAAAGCAGCGATGTGCTGAGCCGTGCGGTAAATGTGCTCGGTACCCCTTATGTTTGGGGCGGCAGCAGCCCGAAAAAAGGCTTTGACTGCAGCGGGCTGGTCAAATACGCCTTCAACGACGTCGCCGACGTCGACCTGCCGCGCACCTCCAATGCCATGGCCCAGGGCCATGGGGTGAAGGTGGCCAAGGGTGATCTGAAGCCTGGCGACCTGATCTTCTTCAACATCAAGAGCCGTCGGGTCAATCACGTCGCCATCTACCTGGGTAACGACCGCTTCATCCACGCGCCACGCCGTGGCAAGCGGGTGAGTATCGACACCTTGAGCAAGCCTTACTGGCAGAAGCACTACGTGGTGGCCAAACGGGTGCTGCCGAAAGAGCAGCAACAGCTGAGTCTGGCCAAGCGTTAAGCTGATCGGCGCTATCCGGTACCGGCCCCTTCGCGGGCACGCCCGCTCCCACAGGTAGCGCGTCGCTCTCGCGCGCAGCTCACATACCTGTGGGAGCGGGCGCGCCCGCGAAAGGGCCTTTGCAGGTACTACAAGCCTTTGATCAACCCTCGCTCCCTCAGCCTCCGCAACGCCCCCTCCATCGTCAGCATCCCCTCCGCCGCCCCGCCCTGCATCACTGAAGACAACTGCGCCAACCGCCCCTCCCGAATCAGGTTACGCACCGCCGGCGTCGCCACCAGCACTTCCCGCGCCGCCACCCGCCCACCCCCTACGCGCCTGACAAGCACCTGCGCGACCACCAGGCGCAGCGACTCGGCCAGCATCGCCCGCGCCATCGGCTTTTCCTCGGCAGCAAACACCTCCACCAACCTGTCGATGCTGCTGGTCGACGAACGCGCATGCACGGTTGCCAGCACCAGGTGCCCGGTTTCGGCCGCGCGCAGGGCCAGGCGAATGGTTTCCAGGTCGCGCAACTCGCCGATCATGATCACGTCCGGGTCCTGGCGCAGCGCACTGCGCAGCCCCTGAGCAAAGCCGCGACTATGGCGCCCCATCTCACGCTGGTTGACCAGGCTGCGCTGGCTGTCATGGATGATCTCGACAGGGTCTTCCAGGGTAATGATGTGCAGCGCCCGCTCGCGGTTCAGCTGGTCGAGCAGCGTTGCCAGGGTGCTGGACTTGCCACTGCCGGTCGGCCCGCCCACGAGGATCAAGCCATCCCGGCAATGCGCAACAGCTTGAAACACATCCGCAAGGTCCAGCTCACTCACCGTCGCAATGCGCCCCGGGATCAGCCGAAAGGTAACCGCCGGGCCATTCAACTGTCGAAACAGGTTCAGCCGAAAGCGCCCAAGCGCCGGCAACTCCAGCGCAAGGTCCATTTCATCGCCTTGGGCCCACTGCCGGCGCTGATCGTTATCCAGCACGCTGGCCATGCCCTCGATCAAGGCACCCTGGCTCAACGGCGGCAAGCCCATACGCTGCAACTCGCCATCCAGGCGCAGCATCGGAATCTGGCCCGTCGCCAGGTGCAGGTCTGAAGCCCCCGCATCCACAGCTCGGGCCAACAGGTCGGTCACATCCATAAGACTCCCCAAAGGCCTTCAAGCAGGTAGAATGCCGCAGACCCCACAGCTGCCGGCATCGATCCATGTCCACCCTAGCAGACAACCTTTCCGCGATTTCCGCCCGTATCGCCAGTGCTGCCCAGGCAGTCGGGCGTGATCCGGCCAGCGTCCAGTTGCTGGCCGTGAGCAAGACCAAGCCCGCCAGCGCTATCCGCGAGATCCATGCCGCCGGTGTGCACGACTTCGGGGAGAATTACCTACAGGAAGCACTGACAAAGCAGCAGGCCCTCAGCGACTTGCCCTTGATCTGGCACTTCATCGGCCCCATTCAGTCGAACAAGACCAAAGCCATCGCCGAGCATTTCGACTGGGTGCATTCCGTGGACCGCCTGAAAATTGCCCAACGCCTGTCGGAACAGCGCCCTGCGGGGCTGGCGCCGCTGAACATCTGCCTGCAGGTGAACGTCAGCGGCGAAGACAGTAAATCCGGCTGCACCCCAGCCGACCTACCCGCGTTGGCCAAAGCCGTAGCCGCACTGCCCAACCTGCGCCTGCGCGGGCTGATGGCAATCCCGGAACCCACTGAAGACCGCGCCACCCAGGAGGCCGCCTTCGCCAGCCTGCGCAAGTTGCAGGAAGGCCTGGGGCTTGGCCTGGACACCCTGTCGATGGGCATGAGCCACGACCTGGAAGCGGCCATCGCCCAGGGCGCGACGTGGGTACGGATTGGCACGGCCCTGTTCGGAGCCCGCGACTACGGCAACACCTGATTCCATGCTTCACTCACTCTTTTCCACAAGGACCTGACATGAGCAAGACACGTATTGCCTTTATCGGCGCCGGCAACATGGCCGCCAGCCTGATCGGTGGTCTGCGTGCCCAGGGCCTGGACGCCTCGCAGATCCGCGCCAGCGACCCGGGCGCCGAGACCCGCAGTCGCATCCAGGCCGAGCACGGCATTGAAGCCTTCGAGGACAACGCCCAGGCCATCGATGGCGCTGACGTCATCGTGCTGGCGGTCAAGCCACAAGTCATGAAAACCGTATGTCAGGCACTGCAACCCAACCTGCAGGATGGCCAGCTGATCGTTTCCATCGCCGCCGGCATCACGTGCGCCAGCCTGCAAAGCTGGGTGGGCGCTCGCCCGGTGGTGCGCTGCATGCCCAACACCCCGGCATTGCTGCGCCAAGGCGTGAGCGGCCTGTACGCCACCGCTGAAGTGTCCGGCGAACAGCGTCTGCAGGCCGAACAACTGCTATCGGCTGTAGGCACCGCCCTGTGGCTGGAGCAGGAACAGCAACTGGACGCCGTGACAGCTGTGTCCGGCAGTGGCCCGGCGTACTTCTTCCTGCTGATCGAGGCCATGACCGCGGCAGGCGAAAAACTCGGCCTGCCACGCGAAACGGCCTCCCAACTGACCTTGCAGACGGCCCTGGGCGCCGCGCGCATGGCAGTTGCAAGCGACGTCGATGCCGCTGAACTGCGCCGCCGCGTCACTTCGCCCGCCGGCACCACGGAAGCGGCGATCAAGTCGTTCCAGGCCAGCGGCTTCGAAGCCATCGTCGAGCAGGCGCTGCAGGCTGCAGCCACGCGCTCTGCCGAGCTGGCCGAACAACTGGGCAAATAAGGAGCCTTAGATGAATGCACTGTCAGGCGCCGCGATTTTCGTGGTGCAAACCCTGGTCAGCCTTTACCTGGTTATCGTCCTGCTGCGCTTCGTGCTGCAACTGGTCAAGGCCAACTTCTACAACCCGCTGTGCCAGTTCGCCGTTCGTGCCACCCAACCGCTGCTCAAGCCGATCCGCCGGATCATCCCTAGCGTTGGCGGGCTGGATACCTCGTCGCTACTGCTGGCGGTGGTCATCCAGGCCTTGCTGATGGGCTTTGTGCTGATGGTCACCTACGGTACCTTCGGCGACGTCCTGCACCTGCTGATGTGGGCGATCATCGGCATCACCTCGCTGTTCCTGAAGATTTTCTGGGTGGCGATGATCGTCATGGTGATCGTTTCCTGGGTTGCACCCAACAGCCACAACCCGGCGGCCGAACTGGCCTACCAGATCAGCGAGCCGGTGCTGGCGCCGTTCCGCCGCCTGGTGCCAAATCTGGGTGGCATGGACATCTCGCCGATCTTCGCCTTCCTGGCGATCCAGGTGGTCCAGTCGTTTGTCATGCCCCCGCTGGCCGCCTACGCCGGCATGCCTCAAGAGCTGTGGCGAATGATCTGAGGCTCGCCAGCGCCAGCTTGCCCCCAGTCGCAAGCCTTTGCTTGCCGCTGGGGGTAGCGCTCTTTAGACTTACGCCTCCGTCAAGCGTGAGCAGGGTCGATGTCAACTGTCTTTCCCGAAGATTCCGTCGGTCTGGTAGTACCGCAAACCGCCCGGTTCGATGAACCGCTGGCACTGGCCTGTGGCCGTTCACTGGCCAGTTACGAACTGGTCTACGAGACCTATGGCACCCTGAACGCCAGCGCGAGCAACGCCGTGCTGATCTGCCATGCCCTGTCCGGCCACCACCATGCCGCTGGCTACCATGCCGCCACCGACCGCAAGCCGGGCTGGTGGGACAGCTGCATCGGCCCCGGCAAGCCGATCGATACCAACCGCTTCTTCGTGGTCAGCCTGAACAACCTCGGCGGCTGCAACGGCAGCACCGGCCCCAGCAGCGTCAACCCTGCCACCGGCAAACCGTATGGCGCCGACTTCCCTGTACTGACCGTAGAGGACTGGGTCCACAGCCAGGTGCGCCTGGGCGAGCGCCTGGGCATCCAGCAATGGGCCGCTGTCGTCGGCGGCAGCCTTGGCGGCATGCAGGCCCTGCAATGGACCATCAGCTACCCCGAGCGTGTGCGTCATTGCGTCGACATTGCCTCGGCGCCCAAGCTGTCGGCGCAGAACATCGCCTTCAACGAGGTGGCGCGCCAGGCCATTCTCACCGACCCTGAGTTCCATGGCGGTTCGTTCCAGGACCAAGGCGTGATCCCCAAGCGCGGCCTGATGCTGGCGCGCATGGTCGGCCACATTACCTATCTGTCCGATGATTCGATGGGTGAAAAATTCGGCCGTGAGCTGAAAAGCGACAAGCTCAACTACGACTTCCACAGCGTCGAGTTCCAGGTCGAAAGCTACCTGCGCTATCAGGGCGAGGAGTTTTCCGGCCGTTTCGACGCCAACACCTACCTGCTGATGACCAAGGCACTGGACTATTTCGACCCGGCCGCCACGCACGGTGGTGATCTGGCCGCCACGCTGGCCCACGTCACGGCGGACTACTGCATCATGTCGTTCACCACTGACTGGCGCTTCTCTCCGGCCCGTTCGCGCGAGATCGTCGACGCGCTGATGGCCGCGCGCAAGAACGTCTGCTACCTGGAGATCGATTCGCCCTACGGGCACGATGCATTCCTGATTCCCACACCTCGCTACATGCAGGGTTTCTCGAACTACATGAACCGCATTGCCATCTGAGGACAGCATGAGAGCCGATCTGGAAATCATCCACGACTGGATCCCCGCCGGCAGCCGGGTACTCGACCTGGGCTGCGGTAGCGGCGAACTGCTGGCCTCGCTGCGTGACCGCAAACAGGTCACCGGCTATGGCCTGGAAATCGACGCCGACAATATCGCCGCCTGCGTGGCCAAGGGTGTCAACGTCATCGAACAAGACCTGGACAAAGGCCTGGGCAACTTCGCCAGCAACAGCTTCGACGTGGTGATCATGACCCAAGCCCTGCAGGCCGTGGAATACCCCGACCGCATCCTCGACGAAATGCTGCGAGTGGGCCGTCAGTGCATCATCACCTTCCCGAACTTCGGCCACTGGCGCTGCCGCTGGTACCTGGCGACCAAAGGCCGCATGCCGGTATCGGACTTCATGCCGTATACCTGGTACAACACGCCGAACATCCACTTCTGCACCTTCGCCGACTTCGAAGAACTTGTGCACGAACGCCGAGCCAAGGTACTGGACCGCCTGGCGGTCGACCACTTGCACCGCAATGGGTGGGGTGGCCGGCTATGGCCTAATCTTCTAGGTGAGATCGGCATCTACCGCGTCAGCAGTCCGGGCCTGCAAGAGCACCAGCTCGCGGTCTGACGCCCACCGGAGGAATCGCCCCATGCGTCGCCTAGCCCTGTTCCTGATCAGCCTGTGCCTGGCCCTGCCAGTACTGGCTGCCGATGCCGCACGCCCCGAGCGCAAGGAGGTATTTGGCGACGTGACGGTGCACTACAGTGCATTCACCTCGAGCATGCTCACACCCGAGGTGGCCGCGGCCACCGGCCTGGTGCGCAGCAAGAACCAGGGCGTGCTCAACATTACCGTCCTCAAGGCCAGCAAACCTGCCACGGCGGTGATCAGCGGCACCGTCAAGGACCTGACCGGGCGCAGCAGCCCGCTGTCGTTCAAGCAGATTACCGAACAGGGCGCGGTGTATTACATCGCCCAGTTCAAGATCGATCAGCCAGAAACCGTCACCTTCGACTTGAACATCGAAACCGGCGGCATCAGCAACTCTCTCAGCTTCAACCAGGAAGTGTTCCCAGGCGAATGATGAATTTCCAGCAACTCGTATTGGCCAGCCACAATGCCGGCAAACTGAAGGAACTCCAGGCCATGCTCGGCCATTCCGTGCAGCTGCACTCGATTGGTGAGTTCAGCCAGGTGGAGCCGGAAGAAACCGGCCTGTCGTTTGTCGAGAACGCCATCCTCAAGGCGCGCAACGCCGCCCGCATTTCCGGCCTGCCGGCCTTGGCCGATGACTCTGGACTGGCGGTGGACTTCCTCGGTGGCGCGCCGGGCATCTACTCGGCGCGCTATGCCGATGGCAAAGGTGACGCGGCAAACAACGCCAAGCTGCTCGAAGCCTTGAAAGACGTGCCTGAAGCTGAGCGCAGTGCACAGTTCGTCTGCGTTCTGGCGCTGGTGCGCCACGCCGACGACCCGTTGCCGATCCTGTGCGAGGGCCTGTGGCACGGGCGCATCCTGTTCGAGGCCAGCGGCGACCAGGGCTTTGGCTACGACCCGCTGTTCTGGGTACCGGAGCGCAACTGCTCCAGCGCCGATCTAGCCCCAGCAGACAAGAACCAGCTCAGCCACCGCGCCCGTGCCATGGCCCTGCTGCGCAAACGTCTGGGCCTGGCATGATCGAAATGCTGTCGCCCCCCGGCGCGGCAGGCTTTAGCAGCCTGCCGCCGCTGGCGCTGTACATCCACATTCCGTGGTGCGTACGCAAATGCCCTTATTGCGACTTCAACTCCCACGCAGCCGGGCCTGAACTACCGGAAGATGCCTACGTCACAGCCCTGCTCGACGACCTCGACCAGGAACTGGCTGCCGTACAAGGTCGCCCGATCAGCTCGATCTTCTTCGGTGGCGGTACGCCAAGCCTGTTCAGTGCCAACGCCCTTGGCCGGCTACTGCGTGGCATAGAGCAACGTATTCCGTTCGCGCCAGACATCGAGATCACCCTCGAAGCCAACCCGGGCACCTTCGAGCAGGACAAGTTCAAGGCCTACCGGCAGACCGGTATCAACCGTCTTTCGATCGGCGTGCAGAGCTTCCAGCCAGCCAAGCTGGAGGCACTGGGGCGCATCCACAATGGCGACGAAGCGGTGCGGGCCGCCGACATGGCGCGCGCGGCCGGTTTCGACAATTTCAACATGGACCTGATGCACGGCCTGCCCGACCAGTCGCTGGACGACGCGCTGGGTGACCTGCGCCAGGCCATCGATCTGGGGCCGACACACCTGTCGTGGTATCAGCTGACCGTGGAGCCGAACACGGTGTTCTGGAACCAGCCGCCAGAGCTGCCCGAAGACGACATCCTCTGGGATATTCAGGAAGCCGGCCAAGCGCTGATGGCCGAGCACGGCTACCGCCAGTACGAGGTATCGGCCTACGCCCAGGCAGGCCGCGCCGCCCGCCACAACCTCAACTACTGGCGCTTCGGCGACTTCATCGGCATTGGCGCTGGCGCTCACGGCAAGCTCACCTTTGCCGACGGGCGCATCCTGCGTACCTGGAAGACCCGCCTGCCCAAGGATTACCTGAACCTGGCCAAGCCGTTCAAGGCCGGCGAGAAGCTGCTGCCAGTCGATGAACTGCCGTTCGAGTTCCTGATGAACGCCCTGCGCCTGACCGATGGCGTGGAAGCCGAACTGTTCACCCAACGCACCGGCTTGCCGCTGTCACAGCTGCAGGAAGCACGCCGTGCCGCCGAACAAAAGGGCCTTTTGCAGGTCGAACCGGATCGACTGGTAGCCACGCCGAGGGGCCAGTTGTTCCTCAATGACCTGCTGCAGTATTTCTTGACCTAAGGATGACCCATGGATCTGGTACTTGATCTGCTCGCGACGGTTTCCCGCTGGAGCCGCAGCAACCTGTCGGAGATTTCACTGGCCTTGGTAGGCTGCCTGCTGGTGCTGTTCGGCACCGATGTCAAAGCCTGGGCCGAGCAGCGCCTGGGCGGCCTCGCGGGCGCTCTGCGCGTGCCGTTCATGGCGCTGATGGTCATGATCGGTAGCGGTGCTGCGCTGATCTATGCCACACCGTGGGTGGTGAAGGGGCTCAGCCAGTTCAACAACTATGCGTTGGCGCCTGTGTTGCTGGTGGTGCTGGTATTGATTGGCGTGGTGGCGGATCGCCGCGGCTGAGCCAATGGCCCCGGGCCCTTGTAGGAGCGGGTTCACCCGCGAAAGGGCCGGCCGTGCTGGCCAATCTCCACCCGCCGTTCACCGTTGCCGCCACTACCGTATTCGCGGGTGAACCCACTCCTACAAAGAAAAAACCGCCCTCCTCAAGGCGGTTTTTTTCGCCTGCATTCCTGCAAGCATCGGCACATCGAGAAGCCGTATCAGCCGCTCAATCGACCTTCTCGAACTTCAAGTCCCACACCCCGTGCCCCAGCCGCTCACCGCGGCGTTCGAACTTGGTGATCGGGCGCTCTTCGGGGCGCGGCACATAGGTGCCGTCTGCCGCACGGTTGCGATAGCCAGGAGCTGCGCTCATCACTTCCAGCATGTACTCGGCATACGGCTCCCAATCGGTGGCCATGTGGAACACACCACCGGGCTTGAGCTTGCGACGTACCAGCTCGGCGAACTCCAGCTGGACAATGCGGCGCTTGTGATGACGTGCCTTGTGCCAAGGGTCTGGGAAGAACAGCATCAACCGATCGAGGCTGTTATCCGCCACGCAGCGGTTCAGCACTTCGATGGCATCGCAGTCATACACCCGCAGGTTTTTCAGCCCCTGGGTCAGCACGCCATTGAGCAGCGCGCCAACACCCGGGCGGTGCACTTCCACACCGATGAAATCCTGCTCAGGTGCGGCAGCGGCCATTTCCAGCAGGGAATGGCCCATGCCGAAGCCGATCTCCAAGGTGCGCGGGGCCGAACGGCCGAACACCTGGTCGTAGTCCACCGGGCTATCAGCCAGTGGCAGGATGTACAGCGGGCCGCCTTGGTCCAGACCGCGTTGCTGGCCTTCGGTCATGCGCCCGGCACGCATCACGAAGCTCTTGATGCGGCGGTGTGGGCGGGCTTCGCCGTCGGGGGTGATCGGCGTATCGTGCGATTCAGTCATCAGTTGCTCTTACTTGATCAGACCATCCAGCGGCGAGGAGGCGCTGGCATAGAGTTTCTTCGGCATACGACCAGCCAGGTAGGCCATGCGACCCGCGACAATGGCGTGTTTCATGGCCTCGGCCATCAGCACTGGCTGCTGGGCGTGGGCGATGGCCGAGTTCATCAGCACCGCCTCACAGCCCATTTCCATGGCGATGGTGGCGTCGGAGGCGGTACCCACACCGGCATCGACCAGCACCGGTACCTTGGATTCTTCCAGGATGATCTGCAGGTTGTAGGGGTTGCAGATACCCAGACCGGTGCCAATCAGGCCAGCCAGCGGCATGACCGCGATGCAGCCGACTTCGGCCAGCTGACGGGCGATGATCGGATCGTCGCTGGTGTAGACCATGACGTCGAAACCTTCCTTGACCAGCACTTCGGCTGCCTTGAGGGTTTCGATCACGTTGGGGAACAGGGTTTTCTGGTCGGCCAGCACTTCCAGCTTCACCAGCGTCCGGGACTCGTGCGATTTGCGCCCATCGAGCAGTTCGCGGGCCAGACGGCAAGTGCGTACCGCTTCCACCGCGTCAAAGCAGCCTGCAGTGTTCGGCAGGATGGTGTACTTGTCGGGCGACAGTACATCGAGCAGGTTCGGCTCGCCCGCGTTCTGGCCAAGGTTGGTGCGGCGCACAGCGACGGTGACGATTTCGGCACCCGAGGCCTCGGTGGCCAGGCGGGTTTCTTCCATGTCACGGTACTTGCCGGTACCGACCAGCAGGCGCGACTGGAAAGTACGCCCGGCCAGGGTGAAGGGCTTGTCGCTACGAACGTTGCTCATCGTTGTTCCTCGGGAAAAGGTTGCAGGGCTTGCTTGTGAACCGCCGGGCTGCTGTCAGCCGCCACCGATGGCGTGGACCACTTCGACCTGGTCGCCGTCATTCAGCAGCGTGCTGTCGTGCTGGCTACGCGGCACGATATCCAGGTTCAGTTCCACTGCAACACGGCGCCCGGTCAGCTCCAGGCGCGCCAGCAGGGCTGCAACGCTTTCGCCGGCAGGCAGTTCGTAAGGTTCACCGTTCAATTTAATGCGCATGCGCACGGCCACCATTGTTCTTTGGGGCCAGCATTCTAGCGCCGAACCGCCCTGCAACCCAAGGGCGGTGCGCGCCATTAGTCGTGATTGTGGACCACTCGGTCAGCCCAGCCGCCAGGCTGCCAGGCCCAGGCACAGCCAGCCGACAAGGAAGCACAAGCCACCAATCGGGGTGATGATGCCAAGCTTGCCAAGGCCACTGAGGGTCAGCAGGTACAGGCTGCCGGAGAACAGCACGATGCCCAACGCAAACAGGCCGCCAGCCCACCCGACCAGGCGCCCGGGCAGGTGCGCCGAGAGCACCGCAACGCCGAAGATCGCCAAGGCATGGACCAGTTGGTAAGTCACGCCGGTATGGAAGATTGCCAGGTAGTCAGCCGTCAGCCGGTTTTTCAGGCCATGAGCGGCGAAGGCGCCCAGTGCGACACCGGTAAAGCCAAAAAAGGCGGCAAGCATCAGGAAGCTGCGAAGCATGGGACGACTCCTTGTATCGGGTCTGTATAATGGCCCCTTCCACCCTTAGGGCCAAGCCATCGACATGCTGTCAACGCTTATCCGTCGCCTCTCCCGCGCCCTGCTCTGGTTCGTTGCCGGCAGCATCGTGCTGGTGCTGGTGTTCCGCTGGGTACCACCGCCCGGCACGGCGCTGATGGTCGAGCGCAAGGTACAGTCTTGGGTGAATGGTGAACCGATCGACCTGCAGCGCGACTGGGAGCCATGGGAGAACATCTCCGATGAGCTCAAGGTTGCAGTCATTGCTGGCGAGGACCAGAAGTTCGCCAGCCACTGGGGCTTCGACCTCCCGGCCATTCAGGCGGCGCTGGCCCACAACGAGCGTGGCGGCAACATTCGCGGCGCCAGCACCCTGACCCAACAAGTGGCCAAGAACCTGTTTCTGTGGTCAGGCCGCAGCTGGTTTCGCAAGGGGCTGGAGGCCTGGTTCACCGCACTGATCGAGCTGTTCTGGTCGAAGGAACGGATTCTCGAGGTCTATTTGAACAGCGCCGAGTGGGGCAAGGACGTGTTTGGTGCCCAGGCAGCGGCGCGTTATCACTTTGGCGTCGACGCCAGCCGGCTCAGCCGCCAGCAGGCAGCGCAGCTGGCTGCGGTGCTGCCTAGCCCAATTAAGTGGAGTGCCAGCCGGCCGAGTGCCTACGTGGCCAGCCGGGCCGGCTGGATTCGCCGGCAGATGAGCCAGTTGGGTGGGCCCAGCTACCTGATGCAGCTGGACTCCTCCAGAAAGCTTTGAATGCAGGCCCGGCCCTTTCGCGGGCAAGCCCGCGCCTACAGGCAACCGCATCCCCTGTAGGAGATCACCCAGCCCTTCCGGGCTGCGCTGTCGCGCAGCAAACATGAGGTGTACGGCTTCAG
>NZ_JBICKH010000029.1:0-37248 GCF_043103905.1 Pseudomonas sp. yb_2
CCCACTCGGGTGGCCTTTTTTATTGGCGTTGCTTTTCCGTCGAACGTGACGCATCGCGGCTGCGCTTGGGGCATAATGCGTACTGTTTACGTCGTGGGGCCATCATCTCTTACAGCCCCAAAGCCCTTTTCCCTCGCCGCAGGGTATTCACTCGCTATGATCAAAACGCTTCGTCCCCTCATACTTGCCGGCCTGCTGTTGCCACTTGCCTTGCCCAGCCACGCCGCCGTCAATACCACCCTGCCTGCCAAAGTGCAGCAGGCGCTCAAGGCCAACAAGCTGCAGGACACAGCACTGTCGCTGGTGATGCTGCCGCTGGACGGCCCCGGCACCCCGACCGTGTTCAATGCCGATGTGTCGGTGAACCCGGCGTCGACCATGAAACTGGTCACCACCTACGCCGCCCTCGAACTGCTTGGCCCGACCTTCCAGTGGAAAACCGAGTTCTACACCGACGGCACCCTGAGCAACGGCGTGCTTAACGGTAACCTCTACCTTAAAGGTGGCGGTGACCCCAAACTGAACATGGAAAAGCTGTGGCTGCTGATGCGTGACCTGCGCGCCAATGGCGTGCGCACCGTCACCGGTGACCTGGTGCTGGACCGCAGCCACTTCGTGCAACCCAACCTGCCGCAGTTCAACGACGACGGCGGTGATGAAAACAAGCCGTTCCTGGTCAAGCCCGACTCGCTGCTGGTCAACCTCAAGGCCCTGCGCTTCGTGGCGCGCAATGATGGTGGCAAGGTCACCGTCGCCGTCGAGCCACCGATTGCCCGCATCCGCATCGACAACCAGGTCAAGCCGGTAGCCTCTAAGAAATGCACCGGTGATGTGCGCTACAACCCGGTGCCCCAGGCCGACGGCATCAGTGTAACGGTCAGCGGCCAACTGGGTGACGGCTGCAACTCGCAAACCTACCTGTCACTGCTCGACCATTCCACCTACGCCGCCGGTGCCGTGCGCGCAATCTGGAACGAACTGGGTGGCAACATCCAGGGTGGCGACCGCATCGAGAATGTGCCCAAGAGTGCTCGCCTGCTGGCCCGCGCCTTCTCGCCAGACCTGGTGGAAGTGATCCGCGACATCAACAAGTACAGCAACAACACCATGGCCCAGCAGCTGTTCCTGAGCCTTGGCGCGCAGTTCCGCACCGATGCCGATGGCGACGACGCCCGTGCTGCCCAGCGCGTGGTACGCCAATGGCTGGCGAAAAAGGGCATCACCGCGCCGCATCTGGTGATGGAAAACGGCTCTGGCCTGTCGCGTGCCGAACGGGTCAGTACCCGGGAAATGGCCGAGATGCTGAAAGCCGCCTGGAAGAGCCCTTATGCTGCCGAATTCATGAGCTCGATGCCGCTGGTGGGCATGGACGGCACGATGCGCAAGCGTCTCAAGCGCACCGCGATGGCCGGCGAAGGGCACATCAAGACCGGCACACTGAACACTGTGCGGGCGATTGCCGGCTTCAGCCGCGACAGTAACGGCCATACCTGGGCGGTAGCGGCGATTCTCAACGACCCGAAACCGTGGGGTGCCTCGCAGGTGCTGGATCAGGTGTTGCTTGACCTGTATCGCCAGCCGAAGCTGGCTGGCAGTACAGCGGCCAACTGACGCCACCTGCCACACACCCGGGCCCGCTTGCGCGGTCGATGCAGGAGCGGCTTTGCGTCCCGAAAGGGCCGCAAAGCGGCCCCCACGCCGACCGCGCGCACGGTTTTATACCGGCTCCCCCTCCACCCGGTCCCGCCCGGCCTGTTTGGCCGCATATACGCCGGCGTCGGCGCGCAACAGCAAGGCATCGGCGCCTTCGCCCGACCGCCAGCCCGCCACACCGAAGCTTGCAGTCACCTGGCCCACGCCTTCCACCGGTACATTGCGCACCCCTTGCCATAACTCCAGCGCCAGCAGCCGGGCCTGATTGGCATCGCTGCCCGGGCAAAGCACCATGAACTCTTCCCCGCCCAAGCGGCAGAACACATCGGTACGCCGCAAACGCTGAGCGATGCGCTGGCACAGGCTACGCAGCACCCGGTCGCCGACGGCATGGCCGAAGCGGTCGTTGATGCGCTTGAAGTGATCAATGTCGAGCATGATCACCGCCAGCGGCAAGCCATCGCGCTGGGCCCTTTCCAGTTCGATCTTGAGCCGCTCCTGGAAATAGCGACGGTTATGGATACCGGTCAGCGAGTCGGTGACCGACAGCGCCCGCAACTCTTCCTCCACGCCCTTCAGGTCGGAGATGTCAGTCAGGTAGCCATGCCACAGGGTGCAGCCCTGCTCGCCCACTTCCGGGGTCGCCTCGCCACGCACCCAGCGCAGTCCGGCCCGTGGCAGGCAGACTCGATACTCCTCACGCCAGGGTGACAAGTGTTCGGCCGAATAGCGCACCGAGCGGCGCACGCGTTCCAGGTCATCGGGGTGGATACGTTCGAACACCGCCGAGGCATCCTCACGCAACTGCATCAGGTCGATCTCATAAATGTCATACAGGCCCATGCTGGCGTATGGAAAACACGAATGGCCGTTGGCATCCAGGCGATATTGGTAGATGCCGCCCGGCACCTCGGCACTGAGCTTTTCCAGCAACCGGTCACGCGCTGCCAACGCCTCATGCACCCGGCGCCGCTCGGTCACGTCAATGCAGATGGCCAGGTAGCCAACCCACAACCCCTGTTCGTCGAGCATGGCAGTCACCAGCATGTTGGCGACCAGCTGGCTGCCATCGGCCCGTAGCAAGGTCCACTCGCCAGGCTCGGCCCCGTGCTCCTGCACCGTTTCAGCGAACATCGCCTGGCCGCCAGCAATGGCGCGGCCAAAACGCAAGCTCAAGGCCTGGGCACGCAGGTTCAGCTCCTCCGGCAGTACCAGGTCTTCAAGGCGCAACCGGCCGATCGCTTCGCTGGCCGCGTAACCGAGCATGCGTTCGGCACCGGCGTTGAACGTGCTGACCACCCCCTTGAGGTTGGTGGCGATGATCGCCACCTGGGTCGCGGCATCCAGCACACTGCGCAGTTGGTTGTGGGTGCCACGCAACGACTGCTCGCTGACCTGCAACTCGGCAGTACGCTGAGCGACCAGGGCCAGGGCGCGCTGACGCTGGCTGAACAGGCTGTAGAGCAGCACGCTGAGCAACAGGCTCAAAAGTCCGCCCAACAAACCGACCGCCATCACCGCCGAGGAGCGGTTCGCCTGCGCGAACGCCTGGCTTGGCTGAATGCTCAGCTGGAAATGGTGATCGGCCAGGCGCAACAACTGATTGCTGGCCAGGGCCAAGGGCGCGACCGGATTTTGCGAGTCGAACAACACGACGGGGCCTTGTAACCCGGACGGGTCCGTGATGCGCACGACCAGGTTGTCATCAACCGCTACCGGTCGACCGTCGCTGACCAGCTCGCGCATGCTCAGCAACGCCATCACATAGCCCACTGCCGCACCGCGGGGGTCGGCATCGGAAAATACCGGCGCCACCATCAGCAGGCCGCGCTCTGCCGACTGGGTATCGAACAGGGCCAATGGCTCGGACACCGCCATGCTGCCCGGCGCCAGCGCCCGCGCCAGGGCCGCCTGGGGCTCGCTTTGACCAGCGAGGTCCAGGCCGTAAGGCAACCCGGGCCGCACGCTCGATTGGGTATAGAGCACCGGGAAGTAATGGTCGCGCTGCGAAGCCGGGCGCCATTGGCCTTGCGCGTCCTGGTCACGGATCACATAACCTGGGCCGGTATGGGCACTGGCCAGGCGCTCGAATTCGGCGCGTTGCGCAGCCTCGACGCGCGGCGCCCAGGCATAGGCCAAGGTGCGTTGCAGCAGTGGTCGGGCATAGCCGTCGAATTCGCGCGGGGTGATCTCGCTGGAAAAACTGAAGAACCGCCGCAGCCCGTCCAGGCGCTGCTGCTGTTCGTCAAAGCGCTCGGCAATACGGCTGGCGCGCTCGCTGGCCAGCAGCTCGAAGCGCTGGCGCAGCTGCTGTTTGTAGAAGGTGTGCGCGGCAAATGCCAAGGCAGCGGTCAACAAGCCGCCCGCCACCAGTGCAATCAGCGCCATCGCCCAGGCGGACGCCCTCTCTGTGCACAAGCCAAGCAACCGCGCACGCACGCCACACTTTGACATACACCCATCTCGTCACGTCAGCGTCCTGCGGATTATCTTGCCCTGCCCTCAGTTATAGCTATTGGCCATTAGCCGTGCAATGTACCTCGTCGCCTCAACGAAGCTGCAAACGCCAGGCGCGGTGGATACGGTTGTTACGGGCGAAGTCCGGGTCCAGGGTCTGGGCGCTGATTTCTTCCACCACGTAACGCGCCATCAGGTGCTCGTCCAGCTGGAACTTGCGGAAGTTGTTGGAGAAATACAGCACGCCCCCCGGCGCCAGACGGGCCATGGCCAGGTCCAACAGCTGCACATGGTCACGCTGCACGTCGAATACGCCTTCCATACGCTTGGAGTTGGAGAAGGTTGGCGGGTCGATGAAGATCAGGTCGTAGCTGTCACGGTTGCCTTCCAGCCAGGTCATTACATCGCTCTGCTCCAGGCGGTTGCGCTCGGAATAGCCATTGAGCGCCAGGTTACGCCGTGCCCAGTCCAGGTAGGTTTTCGACAGGTCGACGCTGGTGGTGCTGCGCGCACCGCCCTTGGCCGCGTGCACGGTGGCCGTGGCGGTGTAGCAGAACAGGTTGAGGAAGCGCTTGCCGGCAGCCTCGCGCTGGATGCGCATACGCATCGGGCGGTGGTCGAGGAACAGCCCGGTATCCAGGTAGTCGGTGAGGTTGACCAGCAGCTTGACGCCACCTTCGTTCACTTCCTGGAAACGGCCCTCGGTAGCCTGACGTTCGTACTGGCGCGTGCCGCTTTGCCGCTCGCGACGCTTGAGCACTACACGCTGCGGCGAAATGCCCAGCGCCTGCGGGATGGCAGCCAGTGCGTCGAGCAGACGGGCCTGAGCCTTGTCCGGGTCGACCGAACGTGGCGCGGCGTATTCCTGCACTTGTACCCAGTCCTGATACAGGTCGACCGCGAGGGCATATTCGGGCATGTCGGCATCGTACAGCCGGTAGCAGTCGATCTGCTCGCGACGGGCCCACTTGCCCAGTTGCTTGAGGTTCTTCTGCAGGCGGTTGGCAAACATCTGCGCCCCTTCCGAGAGCCGCGCGGGCTCGCTGGCCTGCGGCACCTGCTGTCGGGCTTCGGTGCCTTCAGGTTGCGCTTCGCGGCGTTCACCGGTGACGAACTGGTCCGGCTGCACCTTGAACAGCAGCAGCTTGCACGGCAATGCGCCGTTCCAGAACGCGTACTGCTTATGGCTACGAATACCCATGCGCTTGCCCAGTTGCGGCGCACCGGTGAATACCGCTGCTTCCCAGCCCATGCAGGCCTGGCGCAGGCGCTCACCCAGATTCTGGTAGAGGTACAGCAGGCTGGCTTCGTCACCCAGACGCTCACCGTAGGGCGGGTTGCTGATGACCAGGCCTTTCTGGTTCTGGTCCGGGCGTGGCTCGAAGGTGCTCACTTCGCCCTGGTAGATCTTCACCCAGTCGCCCAGGCCGGCACGCTCGACGTTGTTGCGGCCCGGCTGGATCAGCCGTGGGTCAGCCTCATAGCCACGGATCCACAGCGGTGGCTTGGCCAGGCCGGCCTGCGCGCGCGCCTGCGCTTCGTCATGCACCTTGCGCCACAGCGCCGGCACATGGCCGAGCCAAGCACTGAAGCCCCAGCGTTCGCGCTTGAGGTTGGGGGCGATATCGGCGGCGATCATCGCGGCCTCGACCAGGAAGGTACCCACGCCGCACATCGGGTCGGCCAGCGCACCACCTTCGGCAGCAATACGCGGCCAGCCAGCACGGATCAGCACCGCTGCCGCCAGGTTTTCCTTCAGCGGCGCGGCGCCTTGCTGCAGGCGGTAGCCACGCTGGTGCAGGCTGTGCCCAGACAGGTCGAGGGACAGAATGGCCTCGCCGCGGTCCAGGCGCAGATGCACACGCACGTCAGGGTCGATCTTTTCCACGGACGGGCGCAGGCCTTCGCGGTTACGCAGCTTGTCGACGATCGCATCCTTGACCTTAAGCGCACCGAAGTGGGTATTGTCGATGCCAGAGCCATGGCCGCTGAACTCCACAGCCAGGGTACCGTCGGCTGCCAGGTGGTCGGCCCAGTCGACCGCGTGCACACCGTCGTAAAGGTCGTCGGCGTTCTTCATCGAGAAGCGCTTGAGCACCAGCAATACGCGGTTGGCCAGACGTGACCAGACACACAGGCGGTAAGCAGTTTCCATGTCGGCGGCGCCGCGAATGGCCGAGGTGTGCTCGCGCACCTCGTCAAGGCCGAGGCCCTTGGCCTCTTCGGCGAGCAGGCTTTCAAGGCCTTTGGGACAGGTGAGGTAAAGTTCGAAACGGTCCGACATGAGTATTCCAGCGCCTTGGGCTATTTGACTGACGGGGCGACGCATCGCCCCGCGATGTTTGCCCGTACACCTTTCCAGCAGGCGTGCGGGTGGCCTTCTGCGACACACAACGTGCTGCAGAAAAGCCGGGCCGCCTGACCGATCCGTGCCTGGCCCAGTGGCAAGGACAGCTTAGATCATCAGGCAGTACGCGTAATTCTGGCGATCTCCGGGCCAATGTGACCCTTCGTCGCATTTCAAATTATTTCTGTCATCCGCAAACAACGCTGGCGAAATGACGTCAAAGATCGGCAAACCCCGATCATTGAAGGGCTAAACACCAAACAAGGTTGAGTCGCATTTATTTACTTATCCCCTCACCCTTGGAAAGGTTACGTGCTTATGACAAATCGGTCATTCACACCGTGACTCGCATTCGATAGAACTGGTCTCAGGCCGCTTCGCAACGAGGCGGCACTTTCAGCTCGCCACGCCGGCAGCGAGCGCAAACCGGCAGAACGACTCTGCCCGGCCTCGGAGAGGCCGACGGGACATTACAGTCAACAAGTGAGGGCAACACCCTATGAGAAGACTTAAGCGTGATCCGTTGGAAAGAGCATATTCACGTGGCTACCAATACGGGGTCACCGGCAAATCCCGCGAACTTTGCCCCTTCAATCTTCCTTCTGTTCGCCAAGCCTGGATCAACGGCTGGCGTGAAGGTCGCGGTGATAACTGGGACGGAATGACTGGCACCGCTGGCATCCATAGACTCAACGAAAATCACGCCGTTGGCTGAACGAGGACACTGAATTCGATTTACCATGCACGCCCCATCCGGGCGGCGGGCGAAGGCCCAGGGGCCCCTTGAAGGGGCCCTTTTTTATGCCTTGGCAAACCTCATCAGCTGCACCCACCCGCCCCCCCACAGGGGCGGGCTGGTCACCGCGGCATTGCCGCGATAGCATCCACCGCTTCGCGAATCAGCGCCGGCCCTTTGTAGATGAAGCCCGAGTAGATCTGCACCAGGCTCGCCCCGGCCGCGATCTTCTCGGCAGCATGGCGGCCTTCGGTAATGCCCCCGGCGGCAATGATCGGCAACTTGCCGCCCAGCTCACCTGCCAGCACCTTGACGATATGGGTGCTCTTCTCCAGCACCGGTGCGCCCGACAGGCCGCCCGCCTCGCCACCGTACGGCAATGCTTCGACACCTTCACGGCCCAGCGTGGTGTTGGTGGCGATCACCGCATCCATGCCCGACTCCATCAGCGCAGCGGCCACCAGCGCCGTTTCTTCGTCGCTCATGTCCGGCGCGATCTTGATTGCCAGGGGCACGCGCTTGCCATGTGCACCGGCCAGTTGTTCGCGGCGCTCGGCCAGGGCGTCGAGCAACTGCTTGAGCGAGTCGCCGAACTGCAGGCTGCGCAGGCCCGGGGTATTGGGCGAGCTGACGTTGACCGTGATGTAGCTGGCGGCGGTGTAGACCTTGTCCAGGCAGATCAGGTAGTCATCGACAGCACGTTCGACCGGGGTATCGAAGTTCTTGCCGATGTTGATGCCCAGCACCCCCTTGTAGCGCGAGGCGCGTACGCGCCCCAGCAGGTGATCAACGCCCAGGTTGTTGAAGCCCATGCGGTTGATGATGGCCGTGGCTTCCGGCAGGCGGAACAACCGTGGCTTGGGGTTGCCAGGCTGCGGACGCGGGGTGACAGTGCCGATTTCGACAAAACCGAAGCCCAGCTGGGCGAAGCCGTCGATGGCCGCGCCGTTCTTGTCCAGGCCAGCCGCCAGCCCCACCGGGTTGGCGAAGTTCAAGCCCATGACCGAAACCGGCAATGACGCCGGTTGCTTGCACAGCATGCCGTTGAGGCCCAAACGGCCACCGGCGCCGATCAGGTCCAGGGACAGGTCGTGGGAAGTTTCCGGGGAAAGCTTGAACAGCAGCTGGCGGGCCAGGGTATACATGGGCGGGCAAGGCTCAGGGTGAGTGAGGGGGCGATTATAGCCAGCGCGGGGCTGGCAGGACAGCAAATCGTGGAGCGCTTGGCACATCGGTTGCACCCGTTCGGCCCACAGCCTTATCAGTAAGGGCGAGGACTCTTGTGAACACTGTACCCCGAGCAACGCCCCTGGCCTGGGTCAACGGCAGCGACGCGCCGGAAAAAACCAGCCTGAACATCGGCTACATGGCCCTGACCGACTGCGCCTCGGTCGTGGTCGCCGCCACCCAGGGCTTCGCCCAGCAGCACGGCCTTACCCTCAACCTCCAGCGCCAGGGCTCGTGGGCCGGGCTGCGCGACAAGCTGGTCAGCGGCGAACTGGACGCCGCCCATTGCCTGTATGGCCTGGTCTACGCCGTGCACCTGGGCATTGGCGGCGTACCTGCCAGCGACATGGCCGTGCTCATGGGGTTGAACCAGAACGCCCAGGCTATCAACCTGTCCCCTGCCTTGCAGCGCAAGGGCGTGACCAACCCTGAGGCACTGGCGCGCCTGGTGCACCAGCATGGCGCACGCCTGACGTTCGCCCAGACCTTCCCCACCGGCACCCACGCCATGTGGCTGTATTACTGGCTGGCCAGCCAGGGCATTCACCCGCTGCGCGACGTCGACAGCGTAGTGGTGCCACCGGCGCAGATGGCTGCACACCTCCAGGCCGGGCGCATTGACGGCTTCTGCGTTGGTGAGCCCTGGGCCGCCGACGCGGTGGCCAAAGGCCAAGGCTTCACCCTGGCCACCAGCCAGTCGATCTGGCCGGATCACCCGGAAAAGGTCCTGGCCTGCGCCCGCGTCTTTGCCGAGCAATACCCCAACAGCGCCCGTGCGCTGATCAAGGCGATCCTCACCGCCAGCCGATTCATCGAGCAAAGCCCGGAAAACCGCCGCAGCACCGCGCAACTGCTCAGCGCAAGCGCTTACCTGGACACCCCGCTGGACAGCATAGCCCCCCGCCTGCTCGGCCATTATGAGGATGGCCTGGGCAACCAGTGGCAAGACCCACACGCCCTGCGCCTGTTCGACCAAGGCCGGGCCAACCTGCCCTACCTGTCCGACGGTATGTGGTTCATGACCCAGTTCCGCCGCTGGGGCCTGCTGCGCGAAGACCCCGACTACCTCGGCGTGGCCCGGCAGGTCCAGCAACTGCAGTTGTACAGCGAGGCCGCACAGAGCCTGGGCATCGCTTGCCCAGGCCAACCGATGCGCAGCAGCCTGCTGATCGATGGCTCCCGCTGGGACGGCAGCGACCCCTTCGGCTATGCCCGCAGTTTCAGCTTGCATGCCTTGGGCGAGTTGCCCGATGCCCGTGTCGGCGCGTGAGGGGGACGAACATGTTGCGCATCCTGCTGATCGACGACACCCAGAGCAAGCTCGGTCGCCTGAGGGCTGCGTTGAGTGAGGCCGGCTTCGAGATCATCGAAGCCCCAGACCTGACCATCGACCTGCCCGCCTGCGTCGAAACGGTGCGCCCGGACGTGGTGCTGATCGATACCGACTCGCCAGACCGCGATGTGATGGAACAGGTAGTGCTGGTCAGCCGTGACCAGCCGCGGCCCATCGTGTTGTTCACCGACGAGCACGACCCCGGGATGATGCGCCAGGCGATCCAGGCAGGGGTCAGTGCCTATATCGTCGAAGGTATCCATGCTGCGCGGCTGCAGCCGATCCTGGACGTGGCCATGGCCCGCTTCGAAAGCGACCAGGCACTGAAGGCACAGCTGCTGGCGCGCGACCAGCAATTGGCCGAACGCAAGCGCATCGAGCAGGCCAAGGGCTTGCTGATGAAAATGAAGGACTGCAACGAAGAGCAGGCCTACACCCTGATGCGTCGCCAGGCCATGAGCCGGCAGCAGAAGCTGATCCAGGTTGCCGAACAGATCATTGCCATGCATGAGATGCTCGGCTGATGCGCTGAAAATTCCGAGCAAGCCGCCCCGGAAGTTGGCCCATCTCTTGCTGAACAAATCTCACCGGTAGCCAACGGCGGTTACCCCACTTGAATCCCGACAAAGACGTCGCTCTCCCCTCCACACCCATGGAGCGGGTAGCGGCGTCTTTTTCGTTCCGTTGTACTACCGAGTGAGGTGTTCGATGAGTGCCAGCTTCTGGAAATCCGGGCATGTGCCCACGCTGTTCGCCGCGTTTCTGTACTTCGACCTCAGCTTCATGGTCTGGTACCTGCTGGGCCCGTTGGCGGTGCAGATTGCTGCCGACCTGCAACTGAGCGCACAACAACGGGGCCTGATGGTGGCCACGCCGATCCTGGCCGGGGCAATCCTGCGCTTCGCCATGGGCGTTCTGGTCGACCGCCTGTCGCCCAAGACGGCAGGCCTGATCGGCCAGGTGGTGGTCATCGTCGCCCTGGCCGCAGCCTGGCACCTTGGCGTACACAGCTATGAACAGGCCCTGCTGCTAGGCGTGTTCCTGGGCTTTGCCGGTGCGTCCTTCGCCGTCTCGCTGCCGCTGGCCTCGCAGTGGTACCCGCCACAGCACCAGGGCAAGGCCATGGGCATCGCCGGCGCAGGCAACTCCGGCACGGTGTTCGCGGCCTTGCTGGCACCGGCACTGGCAGCCGGCTTTGGCTGGAACAATGTGTTCGGCTTTGCGCTGATCCCGCTGTCACTGGCGCTGGTGGTGTTCGCCCTGTTGGCGCGCAATGCCCCGCAACGGCCCAAGCCGAAAGCCATGGCCGACTACCTCAAGGCACTGGGCGACCGTGACAGCTGGTGGTTCATGTTTTTCTACAGCGTTACCTTCGGCGGCTTCATCGGCCTGGCCAGCGCCCTGCCCGGCTATTTCAGCGACCAATACGGCCTGAGCCCGGTCACCGCCGGCTACTACACCGCCGCTTGTGTGTTCGCCGGCAGCCTGATGCGCCCGCTCGGCGGCGCCCTGGCTGACCGTTTTGGCGGCATCCGCACCCTGCTGGGCATGTACGGCGTGGCCGCCATCTGCATTGCCGCAGTCGGCTTCAACCTGCCCTCTGCCGCGGCCGCACTGGCGCTGTTCGTCAGCGCCATGCTCGGCCTGGGTGCCGGCAATGGCGCAGTGTTCCAACTGGTGCCACAACGCTTCCGCCAAGAGATCGGGGTAATGACCGGCCTGATCGGCATGGCCGGGGGCATCGGCGGCTTCCTGCTGGCGGCCGGGCTTGGCACCATCAAGCAGCACACTGGCGATTACCAACTGGGGCTGTGGCTGTTCGCCAGCCTGGGCCTGCTGGCCTGGTTCGGCCTGCACGGGGTGAAACAGCGCTGGCGCACCACCTGGGGCTCGGCTGCAGTCACCGCAGCACGGGTCTGAGGCACGCCGATGAGCCTGCAACTGAGCTTTGCCCAAGCCAGCGCCACCGGGCCGCGCGCGGAAAACCAGGACGCCCTGCGCCTGGTCACGCCGGCACCAGAACTGGCCGCCAGCAAAGGCTTCCTGTTCGCCCTGGCCGACGGCGTCAGCCAATGTGCCGACGGCGGCCTGGCGGCGCGCGCCAGCCTGCAGGCACTGGCCCTGGATTACTACGCCACGCCGGCCACCTGGAGCGTGGCCCAGGCCCTCGACCGCCTGCTGCTGGCGCAAAACCGCTGGTTGCGCGCCCAGGGCAGCGGCCAGCCGTTGCTGACCACACTTAGCGCGCTGGTGTTGCGCGGCCGGCGCTTTACCTTGGCCCATGTAGGCGACTGCCGGGTGTACCGCTGGCACGAGGGGAACCTGCAATGCCTGAGCGAAGACCATGTCTGGGACCAACCGGGCATGCAGCATGTACTGAAACGGGCGCTGGGCCTGGACCAGCACCTGCTGGTGGATTACCTGGAAGGCGAGCTGCAACCGGGCGAATGTTTTCTGCTGCTCAGCGACGGGGTCTGGGCCAGCCTGGGCGAACAGCACATCCAGGCCGTGCTGCGCGAGCAAACTGACCTGCAACTGGCCGCCGACACCCTGGTGGCCAGTGCCCACCTCAGCGGCAGCAAGGACAACGCCAGCGCCTTACTGGTGCAAGTCGAACAACTGGGCACGGCCAACCTGGGCGATACCCTGGCGCAACTGCAACAATGGCCAGTGCCCGGCCCGCTGCGCGAAGGCCAGGTGATCGACGGCTGGCAGGTCGAAACACTGCATGCGCACAGCCGCCAGTCCTTGCTGTACAAAGTGCGCGATAGCCAGAACCAGCCTTGGCTGCTCAAGACCCTGCCCACTGCACGCGAACAGGAACCGGGGGCGGCGCAAGGGCTGTTGCTGGAAGAGTGGTTTCTGCGCCGCATCGCCGGCCGGCACTTCCCCGAGCTACACGCCGCCAGTCAGCGCCAGCACCTGTACTACGTGATGCGCGAATATCCCGGCCAGAACCTGGCGGCGTTGCTGGCCGAACAGGGCCCGCTGCCCCTGCCGCAATGGCTGGAAGTCGCCCGGCAACTGCTGCAGGCAGTCGGTGTGCTGCATCGGCGCAACTTGCTGCACCGCGATATCAAGCCAGACAACCTGCACCTGGGCCGCGATGGCCAGCTGCGCCTGCTGGACTTCGGCCTGGCTTATTGCCCGGGCCTGTCCGAAGACCCGCTGCACGAGCTGCCCGGCACGCCCTCGTATATCGCCCCGGAAGCATTCGATGGCCACCCGCCCAGCCCGCATCAGGACTTGTATGCAGTGGGCGTGACCCTGTACCACCTGCTGACCGGACACTACCCGTACGGCGAGGTAGAGGCCTTCCAGCGCCCGCGCTTCGGCCAGCCGGTCAACGCCGCGCGCTACCGACCCGACCTGCCGGAATGGCTGCAGCACAACCTGCTGCAGGCCGTGGCGAGCGACCCGGCGCAGCGCTTCGAAACCGCAGAACACTGGTTGCTGCTGCTCGAGCGCGGCGACCGCCAGGAACTGCCCAGCCGCCCCCGGCCGCTGCTGGAACGCGAGCCGCTGAAGGTATGGCGCACCCTGGCCCTGTTGTCGTTGCTGATCAATCTGATACTGCTGTTCACCCTGCTCAAGGGCTGAACGCGCCTTGCCGATGAGGAAACGCTGATGAATGCAAAAGTATGGCTGGTCGGTGCCGGCCCTGGTGACCCTGAACTGCTCACCCTCAAGGCAGTGCGTGCGTTGCAGCAAGCCGCCGTGGTCATGGTAGACGACCTCGTCAACCCGGCAGTGCTCGAGCATTGCCCGCAGGCCCGGGTAATGACCGTGGGCAAGCGCGGTGGCTGCCGCTCTACACCGCAAGCGTTCATTCAGCGCCTGATGCTGCGCCACGCGCGACAGGGCCGTTGCGTGGTGCGGCTCAAGGGCGGCGACCCTTGCATCTTCGGCCGTGGCGGTGAGGAGGCACTGTGGCTGCAGGGCCATGGCATCGAAGTGGAGGTGATCAATGGCATCACCGCCGGCCTGGCCGGGGCCACCCAATGCGGGATTCCCCTGACTTCACGGGGCGTGAGCCGAGGGGTGACGCTGGTGACGGCCCACACCCAGGACGATAGCGAACTGAACTGGGCGGCCTTGGCTCAGGGCGGGACAACGCTGGTGGTCTACATGGGAGTGGCGCGGCTGGAACAGGTGCGCCAGGGATTGCTGGCGGGGGGCATGGCGCCGGGAATGCCGGTGGCGATGATCGAAAATGCCTCGTTGCCGCAGCAGCGGGAGTGCAGAAGCGATGTGCAGGGAATGGTGGAAGCTGCGCGGGCGTTTGGCTTGCGTAGCCCGGCAATCCTGGTGATTGGGGAGGTGGTTGGGGAGCAGCAGGCTGTGGGGCGGATCGCAATCGCAGGCTGACTGCAGGAGCGGCCTTCGAGGCCGGTTAAACCCAGGCAAAGAAAAACCCGGCCGAGGCCGGGTTTTTCATGAAGCTTCAAACCAATTACTTGGCCTGGGCTTCTACCTGAGCTTCAACGCGACGGTTGACAGCACGGCCTTCTTCGGTGGCGTTGTCAGCAACCGGACGGGTTTCGCCGTAGCCAACCGAGTCAACACGGCTGGATTCTACGCCGTACTGCTGGGTCAGCACTTGCTTGACAGCGTTGGCACGACGCTCGGACAGCTTCTGGTTGTAAGCGTCTGGACCCACGGAGTCAGTGTGACCTTCAACCACGGTGGTGGTTTGTGGGTACTGCTTCATGAAGTCAGCCAGGTTTTTGATGTCGCCGTAGCTGTTAGGCTTGACGACCGACTTGTCGAAGTCGAACTTGACGTCCAGCTCAACGCGAACGACTTCGGCAACAGCCGGGCAGCCGTCGGCGTCAACGGTAACGTTGGCCGGGGTGTCTGGGCACTTGTCGACGTTGTCGCACACGCCGTCGTTGTCGGAGTCGGAGCAGACTTCAGCAACTGGAGCAGGAGCAGCTTCAGCTTGCTTCGGGCTACCGCCGAAGTTCAGGCCAACACCAACGCTCGGGGCCCACTCGGTGTCGCCCTGGTCGATGTTGTACTGAGCTTCTACGCCGGCACGGGCATAGAACATGTCGGTGATGTACCACTTGGCGCCAGCGCCAACGTTGGCGAAGGTGGAGTGGTCACGACCGCCACGGCCGGTCTGGCCCAGCGACTGGTGCGAGAAACCAGCGGAAACGTATGGACGGATAGCGTCGTACGGGTTGTTGAAGTGGTAAACGGCGTCCAGGGCAGTGTTCGAGCCCTTGATGTTCTTGCCGTCTTCGCCACGAGCGTTGTGCACTTCGTCGTAGCCCAGACGCAGCTCAACGTCGTCGGTCAGGAAGTAACCGATCGAGCCGCCGAACAGGTTGCCGTCGTTCTTGAAGTCGCGCTGGCTGTCGAAGAATTCTTTCTTGTAGAAGATTTCAGTCTCGACGGCGCCTTGACCTTGTGCCATAGCGCCAATCGAAGTGGCGGCTACAAGCGAACCAATGGCCAAGCCCAAGGTGTTTTTCAGTTTCATCCGTTAAATCCCCATCTGGTGATAGTTAAGCAGTCCCACCACAAACAAGAGGGACAACTCGACGGCGAGTCTAGCAGAACTCGCCGGTTCGTTAGAGATATTTGCACGCCACTAAGTTTCATCAAGGCCGGCAAATTTCTCCCGAAGCTTGTCTAGCGCGCGCTTGTAACGCATTTTCGTCGCGCTCAGGCCCATGTGCATGATGTCGGCAATTTCCTGGAACTCCAGCTCTGCGACAAAACGCAGCACCAGAATTTCCCGGTCAATCGGGTTCACATGCACCAGCCACTTGTCCAGCCCGCCTTTTTCTTCCGGCTTCGGAGCCTTGTCTTCGGACGCCTCTTCAACAGGGTCCAGACTCAAGGCATCCATCAACCGACGTTTGCGACGCTCCTTGCGGTACTGGGTAATGCACTCGTTGTAGGTGATGCTGTAGAGCCAGGTCTTGAACTTCGACTTACCCTCGAAGTTCTTCAGCCCGTACAGCACTTTCAGCATCACTTCCTGACAGACATCGTCCGCGTCACGGTCGTTCCCCAGATAACGCGCACAGACGTTGAACAGGGTCCGTTGGTAGCGCCGCATGAGCTCTTCATAGGCGCGGGTAACGTGGTACAGCTCCTCATGCGAACGCGCCACCAACTCTTCGTCTGTGAGCTCGCGGGGGTCATAGCGCATGGGCGGCGAATGAACTTTATTCAAAACGGATCTGGCCGACAGTCAGGTCAATGTCGCCGCGCGACCCCGTGGGTCGAATTTCGCGGCGGCATACATTAACAGCTTTTGTGCGGTTAGCGGCTATTGACGCGCTGTTCAAGCAGCTCGCGGTTAGCCAGTGACACCAGTTCGCCATCATCGGTCAGCAGCGTCGTCTTCACCGTACCGATCTCCTCGATATGCCCTTCGACCTCTCCAATCCGCACCTGCTGGCCGACTTGGTACAGCTCGCGCACGTAGATGCCGGCCAGGATCTGCCCGGCAATTTCGCGACTGCCAAGGCCCATGGCCAAGGCAACGGCCAGACCAACGGTAATCAGCCCGATAACGATGACGTGGTTCAGCAGGTCGGTTTTCACTTCAAGCTGGCTGATGGCCACCGAGATGCTGATGATGATCACCAGGCCTTGGGTAATACGCCCCAGGCCCGCCGAGTATTCCAGGCCGATACCTTCGGCAGCGCCACGCACAAGGCCGTTGGCCACCTGCGCCAGCAGTACGCCGGCCAGCAGCACCAGGGCCGCGCCGAACACCTTGGGCAAGTACAGGGCGAGCATGTCGAGGGTTGCCGAAACCCGCTCCAGGCCCAGCGATTCGGCGGCCGATACCAGAAAGATGAGCAGCACGAACCAATAGACGATCTTGCCGATCAGGGTCGAGATCGGCACCTGGATGCCGCCCCGACCGAGCATTTTGGTGAGGCCGGTGCCGGCCATCAGGCGGTCCAGGCCAAATTTGGCCAACAGTTTGGACAGCAGCGTGTCGAGCAGCTTGGCCACCACGAAACCGAGCAGCACCACGACCAGCGCGCCGAACAGGTTGGGGATGAAGTTCGCTACCTTGGTCCAAAGGGCAGTCATCGCGGTGACCAGGCTCTGGGTCCAGAGATCGAGTTCCATATTCAATCGGCCTTATCTGCTTTGCTGCCATTGGCAGCGTTGCGGGAAGAGTGTCGACGCACCGGCGCAACATGCGCCGAGCCATTGTTCACGGCAATCAGCAGCGCCTGGCTCCAGCGGCCAAGCAGGCTGAACAGATCACCCGCGCCAACCTGGCGGTTGGCGGTTTTCAGCACGCGACCCAGGCAAGCGGCGTCGTCCCGGTCGTCCCGGTCATTGCCGGAGGGTGACGCCTTGAGCAGGTCGCGCAGGGATTCTTCAAACGGATCGTGCATGGGCACCTCGCGCAGTGTCAGCAAGAGACGAGATGGCCGGGCGACGGGTCACACATCCTGTTGGCACGAAGGTTTCAAATTGCACAGCTATACCCACCGCAACCGCCGGAACAGCCACCACTGCCCCACGGCCAACCCCAGCACGACGATGCAGGCGAACAGGAAGCCCAAAGGGTTTTCCGCCCCGGGGATGCCGCCGACATTGATGCCCAGCAGCCCGGTGACAAAGCTCATGGGCAGGAAGATGCAGGTGATGATGCCAAAGCGGTACATGGTGCGGTTCATCCGCTCGCTGCGCCGCCGGTCCTCGCTTTCCAGCACCAGCGCAGCGCGTTCGCGGGCCAGTTCCAGCTCTTCGAGGTAGCGGATCAGGCTGTTGTTGAGTTCATTCCAGTAATCGGCGTCGGCATTGGCGAACCAGCTCCATTTGCTGCGCGACAACTGCGCGTAGATTTCCCGTTGCGGGGCGAGAAAGCGGCGCAAGCCAGCGGCACGGCGGCGGATCTGCTGCAGGCTGCCCTGCTCCGGGGCATACCGCTCGTCGGATTCGACCTTTTCTTCCTCCAGATCGACGAGCTCGGCCAGGTCGCTGACCAGGCCCTGGACCTTTTCGGTCAGCAACTCGCCCATCAACAGCAACAGTTCCGAGGCCGATTTCGGCCCCCTGCCTTGTTCCAGCAGCTGGAGAATTTCATCGCTGGCGCGCAACGGCCGCAGGCGCAGCGAAATAACCCGCTGCGCCTCGGCGAAGATGCGTACCGAAACCATGTCTTCGGGCTCGGCACCCGGGTTGAGGTTGACCCCCCGCAGGAACAGCAACAGCTGTTCGTCCGCCATGGGCAGCAGGCGCGGCCGGGTGTTTTCTTCCAGCAGCAGCTCGCAGGCGAACTCGCTCAGGCCGCTGTCGTGCAGCAGCCAGGAACGGGTTTGCGGATGGCTGCGGTCCCAGTGCAGCCACAGGCTCTGCTCCGGTTGCAACTGCAGGTCGTCCAGTTCGGTACGGGCAATCGAGCGCGCGCCACCTTTGCCATCGAGCACCAGGGCATGCACCAGCCCCCACTGCGCGTTGTCTTCCTCGAACATCAAAGCTCCATCAGCGCGTGCGGCGCATTACTCCGGCATTTTCAGCGGTTTCGGCGAGACCAGCACGCCATTGTTGTCGGCATACACATACTCACCCGGGCGGAAGGTTACCCCGGCGAAGGTCACCACCACGTTGAGATCGCCAATACCCCGCTTGTCGGTCTTCATCGGGTGGCTGGCCAGGGCCTGCACGCCAACGTCGGTCTGGATCAGCACGTCGACATCACGCACGCAGCCGTAGATCACCAAGCCTTCCCAACCGTTTTTTGCGGCTTTTTCGGCGAGCATGTCGCCGAGCAGCGCACGGCGCAGCGACCCACCGCCATCGACCACCAGCACTTTGCCCTTGCCGTCGAGTTCGACCTGCTCCTTGACCAGCGAATTGTCCTCGAAACACTTGATGGTAACGATCTGGCCACCGAACGAATCGCGGCCACCAAAATTGCTGAACATCGGCTCCAGCACTTGTACCAGGTCCGGGTAGGCGTCACACAGGTCGGGCGTTACGTAATGCTGCATGGGAAGCTCCTGTCAGTCACAACGAAAGCGGGTATCGGCCAAGGCTACACCTTGGAGGCTGTCGTAGTCATCCGGGACCGGGCAGTCATTTGTATTCATCCTGTCTCGGCCCTTCCATGCGTGACCCGTTCCTGCACAGGAACGCGCGTTATCCAGGTGTAGGAGCGGGTTTACCCGCGAATACGGTGGCGGCGTCAAAGGTGAACGGCCGGTGGAGATTGGCCAGCAGGCCCGGCCCTTTCGCGGGTAAACCCGCTCCTACACGACGGCCTGTGTCCCACCCCCGATGCGCGTCCACCACCAATCTGTGTAGGCGCGGATTCACCCGCGAAGAGGCCATGACAAGTACAGCAAACTCAGCTGGCAGGCACAGGTTCCGCAACGACAGTGGACGCATGCACCGGCAGCAGCGGGTTGTGCAGCCAGCGCTCCACCAGCGGCCACACCTGCACCTGCGCAGCCTTGCTCACCAGCATGTCGACATGCCCAAAGGCCTCGAAACCTTCTTCACGACCCAGCCGCAGGAACTGCTTGCGCTCGCCGCCCAACTGCTCGAACAGCTTGCGACAGGCCCACACCGGGTCCTGGAAGTCCCCTGCACCGGCCACTGCCAGCAGCGGTACATCCACTTCAGCCAGCCCTGCCCACCAATCGTTCTGCTTGTCGCCAAAGCGCCCGAACAGGCCGTGCCAGCGCATGCTCTCCAGGGCGAGGCCTATCGGTTCGTCTTCAGGCCCACGCTTGAAACGTGGCCCGGATATCTGCCCCCAACGCTTGAGCACCAGCTTCGCGCCCCAAGCCAGCGGCGGCACTTTCAACGGCCAATAGACACGGCTGATCTGGGTACCGAACAGCGCCACGCTGGCCAACTGCTCGGCAGCCAGAAAACCACCGCCCAGCGCAGCTACCAGGGTGGTGCCACCCAGGGAATGACCAACCCAGTGCGGCGCCTGGCCCGATTGCTCGCGCACGAAGGCGTTGATCAGCGGCAGGTCATCACGGGCGTAGGCGGCAACGCTGTTGTGTTTCCAGTCATGGTTACGCGGCGACAGGCCGTGGCCTCGCATTTCCGGGATCCAGACATCGAAACCGGCGCGCGCAAGGTAGGCACCCAGGCCAACCCCTTTGGGCGAATACCAGAAGCGCCGATTGGAAAAACTGCCGTGCAGGAGAATGACCGGCACGCCCTGGGCCTGAGCCTGGTCGGCCAGTCCCAGACGGGTGATGGCGAGCTCGACGCTGGGGTCCGGGCCATTGCCGGCCTTGATCCGATACACGTCTTCGCTGAGATCGCCGCGGCGCTCGGCACTGAGCAGGGCCACGGGGAATAAAGTGCTGCTGCTTTGCATAAGGTTGCTTGGTGCACAAAAAAGGGCGGGGTCCATTGCTGGAGCTCGCCCTGGAAAAAACCAGGCAGGAGGGCGCCAGACGCCCCCCCGCGTTTACTGCATCAGGCCGCGCCTTGGCCTTCGGCCAGGAAGAACCAGGTCTCGAGTACCGAGTCCGGGTTCAGCGACACGCTTTCGATGCCCTGCTCCATCAGCCACTTGGCCAGGTCCGGGTGGTCCGATGGGCCTTGGCCGCAGATGCCGATGTACTTGCCAGCCTTGTTGCAGGCGGCAATGGCGTTGGCCAGCAGCTTCTTCACCGCAGGGTTACGCTCATCGAACAGGTGGGCAATGATGCCCGAGTCACGGTCCAGGCCCAGGGTCAACTGGGTCAGGTCGTTGGAGCCGATCGAGAAGCCGTCGAAGTATTCCAGGAACTCTTCGGCGAGGATGGCGTTGGACGGCAGTTCGCACATCATGATCACGCGCAGGCCGTTGTCGCCGCGGGCCAGGCCGTTTTCGGCGAGCAGGTCGACGACCTGGCTGGCTTCGCCCAAGGTACGCACGAACGGCACCATGATCTCGACGTTGGTCAGGCCCATCTCGTTGCGCACACGCTTCAGTGCACGGCACTCGAGCTCGAAGCAGTCACGGAACGATTCACTGATGTAACGCGAAGCACCGCGGAAGCCCAGCATCGGGTTTTCTTCTTCCGGCTCGTACAGCTTGCCGCCGATCAGGTTGGCGTACTCGTTGGACTTGAAGTCCGACAGACGCACGATGACCTTTTTCGGGTAGAAGGCCGCCGCCAGGGTGCTGATACCCTCGACCAGCTTCTCGACATAGAAGCCGACCGGGTCGTTGTAGCCGGCAATGCGCTTGTCGACGCTGTCTTTCAGGTCGGCAGGCAGGCCCGCATAGTTCAGCAGCGCCTTGGGGTGCACGCCGATCATGCGGTTGATGATGAACTCCAGGCGTGCCAGACCGACACCGGCGTTGGGCAGCTGGGCGAAGTCGAAGGCGCGGTCCGGGTTGCCGACGTTCATCATGATCTTGAACGGCAGTTCCGGCATGGCATCGACCGAGTTCTGCTTGATGTCGAAGCCCAGCTCACCTTCGAAGATGAAGCCAGTATCGCCTTCGGCGCAGGAAACGGTCACGCCCTGGCCATCTTTCAGTATCTGAGTAGCGTTGCCGCAACCGACTACCGCCGGGATACCCAGCTCACGGGCGATGATCGCCGCGTGGCAGGTACGGCCACCGCGGTTGGTGACGATGGCGCTGGCGCGCTTCATCACCGGCTCCCAGTCAGGGTCGGTCATGTCGGAGACCAGCACGTCACCCGGCTGGACCTTGTCCATTTCCGAGACGTCGTTGATGACGCGAACCTTGCCGGCGCCGATACGCTGGCCAATGGCACGGCCTTCGACCAGCACGGTGCCTTTCTCTTTGAGCAGGTAGCGTTCCATGACGTTGGCGCTGGAACGGCTCTTCACCGTCTCAGGGCGGGCCTGGACGATGTACAGCTTGCCGTCGTCACCGTCCTTGGCCCACTCGATGTCCATCGGGCGCTGGTAGTGCTGCTCGATGATCATGGCCTGCTTGGCCAGCTCGCTGACCTCGGCATCGGTCAGGCAGAAGCGTGCGCGCTCGGCGCGGTCGACTTCGACGGTCTTGACCGAACGGCCGGCCTTGGCTTCGTCGCCATAGACCATCTTGATCGCCTTGCTGCCCAGGTTGCGGCGCAGGATGGCCGGGCGGCCGGCCTGCAGGGTGTTCTTGTGCACGTAGAATTCGTCAGGGTTGACCGCACCCTGTACGACGGTTTCGCCCAGGCCATAGGCGCCAGTGATGAATACCACGTCGCGGAAGCCCGACTCGGTGTCGAGGGTGAACATCACCCCGGCGGTGCCGGTTTCGGAGCGGACCATGCGCTGCACACCGGCAGACAAGGCAACCAGCTTGTGGTCGAAGCCCTGGTGCACGCGGTAGGCGATGGCGCGGTCGTTGAACAGCGAAGCGAACACTTCCTTGGCCGCGCGGATCACGTTATCGACGCCGCGGATGTTGAGGAAGGTTTCCTGCTGGCCGGCGAACGAGGCGTCCGGCAGGTCTTCAGCAGTAGCCGAGGAACGCACGGCAACGGCCATGTTGTCGTTGCCGGCGGCCATTTCGGCGAAGGCCGTACGGATTTCCGAATCCAGGCGTGGCGGGAATTCGGCTTCCATGACCCACTGGCGAATCTGCGCGCCGGTCTTGGTCAGGGCATTGATGTCGTCAACGTCCAGCGCGTCGAGCGCGGCGTGAATGCGGTCGTTCAGCCCACTCTGCTCGAGAAAGTCACGGTACGCCTGAGCCGTAGTGGCAAAGCCGCCCGGCACCGACACGCCGGCACCGGCGAGGTTACTGATCATCTCGCCCAGGGATGCGTTCTTGCCCCCCACATGCTCCACATCATGGACGCCGAGCTTATCGAGGGAAACTACGTACTCTACCAAGGTGATCTCTCCACTAACTGTGTTGGAAAAGCTCAAAAGGCGCCCGCCTGTCTTCTATGACTTGGCCGGGCGTTTGTGGCCTGTACCTGGAAAATAGGCGCTGCAAATGTGGCAGAATGTCGACAGCCGCATTCGGCAAACCGAACTTATCATATCCAAGAATCGTCATCAGCTTAAGGCCCAGATCGCAAATGAAACGAACCGCGTTCTTCATCTCCGACGGCACCGGTATCACTGCCGAAACCCTGGGCCAGAGTTTGCTCGCGCAATTCGAGAGCATTCCCTTCAACAAATTCACCCGCCCTTACATCGACTCGCCGGACAAAGCGCGGGTCATGGTCCAGCAAATCAACGCTGCGGCCGAGCGGGATGGGGTCCGCCCGATCATCTTCGACACCATTGTCAACCAGGACATCCGCGAGATCCTGGCGACGTCGAATGGCTTCATGATCGACATCTTTTCTTCGTTTTTATCCCCACTTGAGCAGGAATTGATTGCCCATTCGTCGTATTCCGTGGGCAAATCCCACTCGATTGGTGGCAATTCCAACTACATGGAACGCATCGAGGCGGTGAATTTCGCCCTGGATAACGACGATGGTGCACGCACCCACTACTACGACAAAGCCGACCTGATTCTGGTTGGCGTGTCGCGTTGCGGCAAAACCCCAACCTGCCTGTACATGGCCATGCAGTTCGGCATCCGTGCCGCCAATTACCCGCTGACCGAGGACGACATGGAGCGCCTGCAGCTGCCGGCGGTGCTGAAAAAGCACCACAGCAAGCTGTTCGGCCTGACCATCGACCCCGACCGCCTCACCGCCATCCGCCACGAACGCAAGCCCAACAGCCGTTATTCCAGCTTTGCCCAGTGCGAATTCGAAGTGCGTGAAGTGGAAAGCCTGTTCCGCAGGGAGAACATTCCCAATATCAATTCCACGCATTTTTCGGTGGAAGAGATTTCCGCCAAGATCCTGGTCGAAAAAGGCGTGGAGAGGCGGTTCAAGTAACGCCCCCCCTGTAGGAGAGGGTTCACCCGCGAAAGGGCCAGCCCAGGCATACAAAAAAGCCCCGGCATCACTGCCGGGGCTTTGTTTTACCTCACCACAAGGCTCAGGACGGCACCACCGCTGCCTGCCCGCTCATGGCCAGATCGACCAGCTCGCGGTTGGCCACCGCGTACATCGCATAGTCAGTGCCGGTGGCATTGCGCAGGTCGTCGAGCATGGCGCGCCAGCGCTCCACCATTCCCCGATGCTGCTCTGACCACAGCGCCACGCGGGCATCCATGTCTTGCGGTGCATCGGCCATCTGCAGGACTGAAATGGTGATTGCCCGCTGCTGCAAGTCGATATCGTCGCGGAATGCCTCGCGCGCCAGCGCCTGCCAGTTGTTTTCCACCGGCAGGTTGCTGATTTCCTGCAGGTACCAGGTCAGGTCCAGCGCGCTGCCCACGGCGAAGAATGCCTTGGCCACCTGCGCAGGCTCATGGCCGGTAACGTCGGCCGCTTCAATGATCGGCAGCAGGGTGTACAGGTGGCTGGTACCCGCCACCATACGCGCCAGCAACTCCGGCACACCGGCGTCGACAAAGCCCTGGTAGCGCACCATCCAGCGTTCGCGGGTGGGGCCCTCTAGCAGCTCATCAAGCTTCAGACCCAACTGCGCAATCTTCGGCCCGAAGTGCGCGGTATCGCGCCCGGCGTCCTGTTCGTTGCGGCGGCTACGCAGGAACCAGCGGGTGGCTCGGCGGCCCAGTCGCATCAGCTCGTCCATCAGGGTGAGCTGGATCTCTGCCGGCACCTGATAGTCCAGCGCCTCGATCTGGCGGAACCAGTGCGGCAGGTGGAAGATATCGCGCACGATCACGTAAGCACCGGCCACGTTGGCCGGGCTCATGCCGGTCGACTCCTTCAGGCGCTGGACGAAGGTGATACCCATGTTGTTGACCAGGTCGTTGGCGATCTGGGTGCTGACAATTTCGCGCTTCAGGCGGTGGCGGCGCATGGCCTCGGCGAACTTGCTGACCAGGGACGGCGGGAAAGCGGTTTCCATGTCACGGGTCAGGTAGTCGTCGTCCGGCACCAGCGATTTGAGCAGTTGCTCCTTGAGGTCGATCTTGCTGTACGAGATCAGTACCGACAGCTCGGCACGGGTCAGGCCGTGGCCGGCAGCCAGGCGTTCGGCCAACTGCTCTTCGGACGGCAGGAATTCGATGGCACGGTCCAGCTTGCCCCGCGCCTCGAGGTCGGCCATCAGGCGCTTGTACTCGGCAATCCGCTCGCGGGCGCGGCGGGCAGCCAGCGACAATGCCTGGGTCTGCTTGTAGTTGTTGCCCAGTACCAGCCCGGCGACTTCGTCGGTCATGCTGCCCAGCAGCTGGTTGCGCTGCTTCTCGGTCATGTCGCCACCCTGCACCACTTCGTTGAGCAGGATCTTGATGTTGACCTCGTGGTCGGAGCAGTCCACGCCGCCGGCGTTGTCGATGAAGTCGGTGTTGGTGGCGCCGCCGTTCAGGCCGAACTCGACGCGGCCGAGTTGGGTCATACCCAGGTTGCCACCCTCGCCCACTACCTTGCAGCGCAGTTCGTTACCGTTGACCCGCAGCGCATCGTTGGCCTTGTCGCCGACATCGGCGTGGCTTTCAGTGCTGGCCTTCACGTAGGTACCGATACCGCCGTTCCACAGCAAGTCCACCGGGGCCTTGAGCAGCGCGTTAAGCAGCTCGGTCGGGGTCAGGCGGTCGGCTTCGATGGCGAAGCGCTCTTTCATCTGCGGGCTGATGGCGATGCTCTTGGCACTGCGCGGGAAGATCCCGCCGCCTTCGGACATGATGCTGGTGTCGTAGTCGCTCCAGGCCGAACGCGGCAGGTCGAACAGGCGCTTGCGCTCGGCAAAGCTGGTGGCAGGGTCGGGGTTGGGGTCGATGAAGATATGCAGGTGGTTGAACGCAGCCACCAGTTGCAGCTTGTCGGACATCAGCAGGCCATTGCCGAACACGTCGCCGGCCATATCGCCCACACCAATGACGGTGATCGGGTCTTCCTGCACGTTGATGCCACGCTCGCGGAAGTGACGCTGCACGCCCACCCAGGCGCCGCGCGCGGTAATGCCCATCTTCTTGTGGTCGTAACCGGCCGACCCGCCCGAGGCAAAGGCATCGCCAAGCCAGAAGCCGTAGTCGATGGCAATGCCGTTGGCGATGTCGGAGAAGGTCGCGGTGCCTTTGTCGGCCGCTACCACCAGGTACGGGTCGTCATCGTCATGGCGCACCACGTTGGCCGGCGGCACCACGCCACCGTCCTTGAGGTTGTCGGTGATGTCGAGCAGGCCGGAAATGAAGATGCGGTAGCACGCCACGCCTTCGGCGGCGATCTCGTCACGGCTGCCGCCCAGCGGCAGGCGACGCGGCAGGAAACCACCCTTGGCGCCGACCGGCACGATGACCGAGTTCTTCACCTGCTGGGCTTTCACCAGCCCCAGCACTTCGGTACGGAAGTCCTCTTCGCGGTCGGACCAGCGCAGGCCACCACGGGCAACGTTGCCAAAGCGCAGGTGCACGCCCTCGACGCGTGGCGAATAGACGAATATCTCGAACTTTGGCACCGGTTTGGGCAGTTCGGGGATCAGCTTGGGGTTGAACTTGAAGCTGAAGTACGACTTGTTCTGGCCGTTTGCGTCGGGCTGGTAGAAGTTGGTACGCAGGGTGGCCTTGATCAAGTCCAGGTAGCGCCGCAGGATGCGGTCTTCGTTGAGCACCTGCACGTCATCCAGGGCGCTCAGGATGGCCTGTTCCAGGCGCTGCTGCTTGTCGTCAAGGTCGTCCTGGGTAAGCTTGCGCGCCAGGTAGAAGCGGGTCTTGAACAACCGGGTCAGCTCACGGGCGATGTCGGTGTGGTTGTTCAGAGTGCTGGCGATATAGCCCAGATCGAAGCCCAGACGGATCTGTTTCAGGTAACGGGCGTAGGCACGCAGCAAGGCCACGTCGCGCCACGGCAGGCCGGCGGTGAGCACCAGGCGGTTGAAAGCGTCGTTCTCGGCGTCACCACGGACGATGTGGATGAAGGCGTCCTGCAGGGTGTCGTTGAGCTGCTGGATGTCCAGGCTCAGGCCTTCGCTGTAGGTGAAGGCGAAGTCGTGGATCCAGTATTCGCGGCCATTGGCATGGCGCAGGCGGTACGGGAACTCGCCGAGCACGCGCAGGCCGAGGTTTTCCAGAATCGGCAGCACGTCGGACAGCGCCAGCGGGGTGTCGGCGTGGTACAGCTTGCAGTGCAGGATGCGCTCGCCCACCTGGGTCAACGGCTGGTAGAAGCTCATGGCCAGCGGCTTGCTTTCCGACAGGTTCAGCACATGCTGCAGGTCGACCACCGCCGAGTGCGCGGCGAAGCGCTCGCGGTAACCGGCCGGGAAGCCTTTGGGGAAATCGGCGAGGATGTTGGTGCCCTGGGCTTCGCCGAAGTTCTCCACCACCAGTGCCGAGTAGTCGTCATGCCACGAGCGGCAGGCCTGGATGACTTCGCGTTCCAGCTGCTGCGGGTCGATGTCGATACGGTTCTTGGGGTCGACCCGCAGGATCAGTTGCACACGGGCCAGTACCGATTCGGAGAAGAAGGTCCAGAACTCGCAGTCGCTGGCCTTCAGGCGCTCCATCAGCACCTGCTGGATCTTCTGGCGCACTTCGGTGGAGTAGATTTCCCGCGGGACGTAGGCCAGGCAGTAGCAGAAGCGGCCATACGGGTCTTTGCGCAGGAACACGCGGATCTTGTTGCGCTCCTGGATCTGCACGATTGCCATGACCGTGCTGAACAGCTCGTCGATCGGCGTCTGGAACAGGTCGTCGCGCGGCAGCACTTCCAGCACCTGGGCCAGTTCCTTGCCCAGGTGGGCCTTGGGATCGAAGCCCGAACGGCGCTCGACTTCGGCCACCTTCACGCGGATGTACGGAATGGCATGCACGCTTTCGCCATACACCGACGAGGTGTACAGCCCCATGAAGCGGTGCTCCTTGATGACCTTGCCGTCGGCGTCCAGCTGGCGGATCGACACGTAGTCCGGGTAGGCCGGGCGATGCACGCGGCTGGGCAGCGCGGCCTTGGCGAACGACAGCAGCAGCGGCTCGTTGAGGTAGGCCACAGCGTAGTCTTCGATGCGCAGCTCTTCTGCCGTCAAGCCCACGCGCAGGCGGCGCGGCAGGCCGAGGAACGACTGCTCGTCGTAGACCATCTGGCCGCCATCGGCGTCGCCCTTGACGGTAAATTCTTCATAGCCCAGGAAGGTGAAGTGGTTATCCAGCAGCCATTCGAGGAAGGCCTTGACTTCGCCTTTCTCGTTTTGGGCGGGGCCGAAGGCGGTTTGCTCCACCTGCGCTACCACTTCACGCAGCTTGGCCTTCATCGGTTCGAAGTCGGCCACCACCACCCGTACCTCGGCCAGCACCTGCTCGATCTCGCGGGTCAGCACCGTCAGCTCGGCGGCATTGGCGCAGCGGTCGATCTCCAGGTACATCAGTGACTCGTAGCGCACGCCTTCGCCCTGGGTTCCCTTGGGCAGCAGCTCCAACAGCTCGCCCTTGGCGCCACGGCGCACGCTGAGCACGGTGGTTTGCAGGGTGTGGATGCTGTAGCCACGGCGGTTGAGCTCGGTGCGCACCGAGTCGACCAGGAACGGCAGGTCATGGTGCAGCACTTCGACCACGGTATGGGTCGACTGCCAGCCATTGCGTTCGTAATCAGGGTTGTACACCCGCACTTGCGGGTATTCGGGGTCGAAACGCTCGATGATGCGCCAGGCTGACAGGGTGCAGCCGGCCAGGTCGGAAAGCCTGCGCTGGGTGAGTTCGTCCAGAGAGATGATGCCGAAGAACTGCTCGGCGAACAGCGCCACTTGTGGCAGGGACTGTTCGCTGATGTGCTGCGCCAGGGCCGCTTGCAGTTGATGCTGGAAGTCGGCTTTGCTGGCTGCGGTGAAGAACGCCATCTGTGGTACTCCGCTTGGGCTTTGTAATAATTGAAGCGTCGCTGCGTGCGCCGTGTACGGATCAACGATAGCCAACCCGTGGCATGACGGACGGTAAAAAACCAGACGTTGAACGTGCGCAGGCACGCCCAGGGCTCGCCGAAGCTTAACGACTGATCGGTCATCTACGCTTGCAGCGCTGCGACAATTTCGGTCAAGGGGCGGTAACTTTACGTTTATGCCTGTACGCAAGACTGTCAGAATTCCCTTCCGTTTCCTTTGACCCGAGCCTGCTCATGCAAATCAACACCGCCCTGCTGTTCGCCACCCCTTGCGATGACGAGGAAGACAACATGGCGACCCTGTGCTGCCACAGCGACAAGGGTCAGATGTTCCTGCTTACCCGTTACCCGGACGAGGACACCGTCGACCTGACGCTGGATGACGAGCCGTCGACGCTGGATGGCCTTAAAGTGACCCTGAGCGCCAAGCGCCTGCTGATCGAAGTGGCGGCCGGCGACCGGGACGCGCTGAAGGGGGATGAAGTACTGGAAATCAACCTGACCAGCGATTTGAGTGACATGGATGAAGTGAAGGAAACCCTGGAGAACATCCTGGCCGGTACTGGAACCTTGGTCTGCGAGCTTTGAACCCTGCCTAGTGGGAGCGCGGTCCACCCTGTGGGAGCGCGCCAGCTTTTAGAAATTGAGCAAGACAGTTGCCCCCACAATGATCAGGCCAGCGCCTGCTGCATTTCTTTGGCCTGCACCCGCAACGCCTCGCAAAACGGCTCCACCGCTGCCGATGCCGGCCGATGGTCCGGGCGTATGAGCATCACCTGATAGGGCACCGATACCCGTAACCTGCGGATCGGCAACCCGCCTTGCGCCGCCTCCAGCCCGCTCAGTGGGTTGATGATCGCCACCCCCAGGCCTTGCCTGACCATGGCGCACACCGAAGCGGCACTGGTGGTTTCGATGACCGTGCGGCGGTTAACCCCGGCCGCACGAAAGTGCTGATCCAGACGCTGGCGGTAGGTATCCAGGCTGGCCAGGTTGATGAAATCGACCTCATGGAAATCACTCAGCTCCAGTTCAGCCTTCACCTGCAGCGGGTGATGCTCGGGCAACACGCACACCATGTTGGCACTGAACAGCAATTCACCATACGCGCCGCGCGGTATCTGTTCGACTTCAGTCAGGCCAAGGTCATGCTGCTGGGCAACCAGTGACTCCTCCAGCAACGGCGACTCCTGCGCCAGAATGCTCACGCTCACGCCACTGTGCTGCTGGTGAAAGCGCTGGCAAGCCTTGGGCAACAAGGTTTGCGAGAACAGCGGCAGGCAGGTGATGGCCAGCCGGCCCTGCTCGAAGTTGCGGATGGCCTGGGCAAAGCGATCGATCCGCTCCAGCCCGACGTAGGCCCGCTCGACCTCTTCGATCAACAGCAGCGCCTGGGCCGTCGCCACCAGGCGCCCGCCCTCGCGCTCGAACAGGTTCAGGCCAGTCACCTGCTCCAGCCGCGCCAGTTCGCGGCTGACAGTGGGCTGCGAGGTGAACAGCAGGCGCGCCGCACCCGTGACACTGCCAGCGGCCATGATGGCGCGGAACACTTCGATGTGGCGGACGGACAGTTTCACGGCAGCACCCGGTGAGTCAACAATGGGTATATCAGATATGAATGACCAGCAGAAAAATAGCTATTTTTCTGAATTCCCGCTTTGATTCATCCTCGCGGCCTTCCTAATATGAGTAGCGCCACCATGACCGCACCCTTCACCCTTCTGGCCGAGGCGGTTCGCCAGCACGGCTCGCCGCTTTGGGCGTACGACGCCAGCACCATCGCCGAGCGTGTCGAGCAGTTGAACGTATTCGACACCGTGCGCTTCGCCCAGAAAGCCAACCCGAACCTGCATGTGCTGCGCCTGATGCGCGCCCATGGCCTGGTGCTGGACGCCGTGTCGCTGGGTGAAATGGAGCGGGCCTTCGCTGCGGGTGCGAGCGTGGACGGTGACCCTGCCGGCGTGGTGCTGACCTGCGACGCGCTGGACCGGCCAACACTGGAGCGAGTGGTGGCAGAGAAGATCGAAGTCAACGCCGGCTCCATCGACATGCTGCGCCAACTGGGTGAACGCTCGCCCGGCCACCGCGTGTGGATCCGCATCAACCCGGGCTTCGGCCATGGTCACAGCCGCAAGACCAATACCGGCGGCGAAAACAGCAAGCATGGCATCTGGCACGAAGAGCTGGACGAGGCGCTGGCGTGCATCAAGGCCCATGGCCTGCACCTGGTGGGCGTGCACATGCATATTGGTTCCGGGGTGGACTACCAGCACCTGGAACAGGTGGCCCGCTCGATGATCGAGCTGATCGGCCGCCTGGGCGTGGACATTGAGGCGTTCTCCATCGGCGGCGGGCTGTCCACGCCTTACCGCAGCACCGACAAACCGGTCGACCTGCAGCGTTATGCGCAGACCTGGGCGGTGGCGCGCAAGGAGATCGAAACGATGCTCGGCCACCCGGTGCGCATGGAGATCGAACCCGGACGCTTCCTGGTGGCGGAGTCGGGCTACCTGGTGGCCGAAGTCCGTGCCGTGAAACAGGTGGGGCGCAATACCTTCGTCATGATCGACGCTGGCTTCAACGACCTGATGCGCCCGGCGATGTACGGCGCCTACCACGGCATGACCCTGCTCGATGCCGATGGCCAGGCAGTAGATCGCCCGCGCCAGCCGACCGTGGTGGCCGGGCCGTTGTGTGAATCGGGTGACGTGTTCACTCAGGATGACCAGGCGCTGACCCCGCAGGACCTGCCCCAGGCACAGGTGGGCGACCTGCTGGTGATCCACGATGCCGGGGCCTATGGCGCGTCGATGTCGTCGAACTACAACAGCCGGCCGCTGCTGCCGGAGTTCCTGATCGAGAACGGTGCCCTGCGGATGATCCGCCGGCGGCAGACGGTGCAGGACCTGCTGAGCCTGGAGGCCGGGTTCTAACCACTGCCCTGCAAGCCTGCACGACTCTTTGTGGGAGCGGCCTTGCGTCGCGATTGGGCTGCACAGCAGCCCCACAAATGTAGCCGTGATGCCGAAACCCGGGCCGCTTTGCGGCCCAATCGCGACGCAAGGCTGCTCCCACAGGGTGTGTGCTCGCGGTCCTTGCATTAAGCCCCGCCTCTCGCGACAATGCGATCAATTCCCATTAATATTGCGGTCTTGACGCCATGGCAACGCTCGATCCCCAGGCCCTGCACCAGCTGTACAGCGAAAACAACAGCTGGCTGAAGGGCTGGCTGCGCGCCCGCCTGGGCAACGCCGCCGATGCTTCCGACCTGGCGCACGACACGTTCCTGCGGGTAATGACCGCGCGTAACCCGTTGCCGATCCGCGAGCCGCGCAGCTACCTCAGCGCTATCGCCCGCGCACTTCTGATCGACAAAGCCCGCCGTCGCATCATCGAAAAAGCTTACCTGCAGGCTCTGGCCCTGCGTCCGGAGCCGGTAGAGGTATCGCCGGAGGTGCGCTTGTCCATCATAGAAATGCTGGTGGCCGTGGACAGCCTGCTCGACGAACTCGGCGCCAAAACTCGCGCCATTTTCCTGGCCGTTCAACTCGAAGGCCTGACCTATGGCGCTGCGGCCGAACGCTTCGGCGTGTCGGTCACCACCGTGAAGAATCACCTGATCAAGGCCATGACACGCTGCCTGCTGGCAGTCGAAGGCTGAGGCCCATGGATCTCAAGACACTCGAAGCCGCTGCCACCTGGTATGTCCAGCTCAACGACGGCGCCCATAACGAGGCCCGCACCCAGGCCTGGCGACAGTGGCTGCAGGCCAGCCCCCTGCACGCAGCCGCCTGGGCGCGGGTAGAAAAGCTGCAGCAGCAATGGGCCATGGTACCGCCGCAGGCGGCGCTGTCCGGCCTTGGCGCGGCCCAGTCGCAGCGGCGTGACATGCTGAAGGTGTTGGGCCTGCTGGTGGCCATGGGTGGCGGCAGCTGGCTGGCGGCCGAGCAGGTGCCCTATCGTGCCTTGCTGGCCCAGCAAAGTACCCGAAGCGGTGAGCGCCGCGCCCTGCACCTGGAAGATGGTTCACAGCTGGAGCTGAACGTGGATACCGCGCTGGATGTGCGCTACGACACCAAGGTGCGGGCGATTCAGCTGTATCAAGGGGAAATTCTGGTGCGTCCGGTCAGCGACCGTCAGCAGCGCCCGTTCATCGTGCACACCGATGACGGCAGCTTATTTGCCCGCAGTACCGCGTTCAGCGTCCGCAAACTGGCGCAACAGACCCGTGTGGGTGTGCTTCAGGCCAGCGTCGACGTTCGCCCCCTGCGCCACCCTGATCGCGTGCTGCAACTGCACGCTGGCCAGCAAGTGAGTTTTGACCGGGATGTCGTCCCTGACGCCCATGCCCTCCCCGCCGACTCCACGGCCTGGTTGCAGGGCATGCTCAGCGTGAACGACTGGCGCCTGGGCGATTTCCTCGAAGAACTGGGGCGCTATCGGCCAGGCGTGCTGCGCTGCGCCTCGTCGATCCAGGCCATGAGCATTTCCGGCGCGTTCCGCATCGACGACACCGATATCGCCCTGGCCAACCTGCCGAAAACCTTGCCCGTGAAGGTGCGCTACTTAAGCCGCTACTGGGTGAGCGTGGAGCCCGCCTGAGCAACTGCGGAAAAACTTTCGCCGCAATCTTGCTGATTTCGATTCTCGTCCGTCCCTGACACAAGCCGCGACGACAGCGACTTTCTGCCATGACTCGGAAGGACCACGAAATGCCACACCTGCACCCTACCCCTGCAACCAAGCTGAGCCAGGCCGTGCGCCTGGTGCTGCTCGGCATGTCCTTGGCCAGCGCGCCCGGCCTGCTGCTGATGCCGGCCCAGGCAATGGCCCAAAGCCAGACCACCTACCATGTCCCCGCTGGCCCACTGGGCAACGCCATCACCCAGTTTGGCGTACAGGCGGGTGTGACCATTTCGTTCGACACTGCCCAGACACGTAACCTCGGCAGCGCGGGCCTGGAGGGCAGCTTCAGTGTGGAGGAAGGACTGGTGCGGCTGTTGGGCAACAGTGGCCTGCAGGCGCAACGTCAGGGCAATGGCGGCTATGTGCTGGTCCCTGCGCAAAACGGTTCGGCCATGGAACTGGCGCCGATGAACATCGACGCCAACCGGCTGGATGCGACCAGCGAAGGCACCCAGTCCTACGCCGCCCGTGCCATCACCATCGGCAAAGGCGTGCACACGCTGAAAGAAACCCCGCAGTCGGTCACCGTGATGACCCGCAAGATGCTCGACGACCAGAACCTCAACACGCTGGAGCAGGTACTGGACAAGACGCCGGGCATCACCGTGTACGACTCGCCCATGGGCGGCAAGTATTTCTATTCCCGAGGTTTCAACCTGGATGGCCAGTACCAGTATGACGGCGTGCCTCTGGACGTGGGCGGCAACTACGTGCAGGCCAACAGCTTTTCCAGCGACATGGCGTTTTATGACCGCGTCGAGGTGCTTAAAGGTGCGGCCGGCATGATGAAAGGCTCTGGCTCCTCCGCCGGGGGCGTCAACTTCGTGCGTAAACGGGGGCAGGAAAAAGCCGCCACCACCGTCACCTTGTCTGCAGGAAGCTGGGACAACTACCGCGGGCAAGTGGACGTGGGCGGCCCGCTGAACGCGTCGGGCACCGTGCGGGGGCGCGCCGTGGCGACGCTGCAGGATCGCCAGTACTTCTATGACACGGCCAAGCGCCAGGACCAGATACTGTACGGCGCCATCGACTGGGACGTCACAGCCGACACCACCGTGGGCTTTGGGCTGGCTTACGAGGATATCGATGCCACCCCATGCTACGCCGGCCTGCCACGCTACGCCGATGGCAGTGACCTGAAGCTGTCGCGCTCCACCTGCCTGGGGGCCAGCTGGAACGACTTGCAAAGCCAGCGTATTACCGGCTTTGCCGACCTCAAGCACCGCTTCAACGATGACTGGACCCTGAACTTCGCCTCGATCTACACCCACAACACCCAGGACATCGAATACGCCTACTCCGAAGGCACGGTACCGGTCGGCGCCAGCACCGCTGGCATGAACGTCCGCGCCGGCCGTTTCGACTACGATCAGGACGACTACGGCTTCGATAGCTATGTCGATGGCAAGTTCGAGGCGTTCGGCTTGCAGCACGAGCTGATCATGGGTGCCAACGCCAGCCGACAGAAAACCCATGATTACTTCGCGCTGATGCTGCTGGACGGCAAGCAGGACCCCTTCGCCCCCTCGCCGCACTTCCCACACCCGTCCAAGGGCGATTACCTGGTCAACCCGACCCGCGGCGGCAGCGTGCCAACCGACTCCACCACCACCCAGTACGGCACCTACGCCAACCTGCGCCTGAAGCTGGCAGAGCCGCTGACCCTGGTGCTGGGCGCGCGGGTCAGCTGGTACCGCAACAAGAGCGACTCCTATACCCAGTTCTACGATTACTGGGTGAATAACCGCAGTCAGGAAAACGGCCAGGTCACGCCGTTCGCCGCCGTGCTGTACGACTTGAACGACCAGTGGACCGCCTACGCCAGCTACGCCGATATCTTCCAGCCGCAGAGCGACAAGGTGAACGTCGAGCGGCAGTCACTTCAGCCCAAGACCGGCGCCAACTACGAGGTTGGCATCAAGGGCGAGCTGCTTGGCGGCGCGCTGAACACCTCGTTCAACCTGTTCCGCACTGTCGAGAAGCACCGCGCAGAAAGCGACTACAACGAAGCCTGCCCGTCAGGCGACGGCTATTGCTACACCGACAGCGGCAAGGTGCGTGCGCAGGGTTTCGAGGCCGAGATCAGCGGCTCGCCAATCGAGCGGCTGCAGCTGCTGGCGGGTTACACCTACACCCAGACCAAGTACCTGAGTACCATCGAAGACACCGACCCCACCGAGCTGACCTTCACCTCCAGCTTCATCCCGCGGCACATGCTCAAGGTGTGGGGTGACTACCAGTTGAGCGGTGCACTAGAGCGCTTCACCGTCGGCGCCGGCCTGAACAGCCAGAGCGAAAACTTCCGCACTACCGGCACTACCCGTGTCGAGCAGGCGGGCTACACCGTATGGAACGGCCGCGTGCAGTACCGCATCGACCCGAACTGGACTGTCGCCCTCAACGGCAACAACCTGTTCGACAAGAAGTACTACGCCACCATCGGTGCGCCGGCCTGGGGCAACTTCTATGGCGAACCGCGCAACTTCATGGTGACCTTGCAAGGGGCGTTCTGAAGTACTTCCCGGAGTGCGATCGGGCCGCTTTGCGGCCCTGTCTCGACGCGGGACCTTATAAAAAAAGCGACCAGGGTGGCGCTTCCACCCAGTAACCATGGCGCAACGAGAAGCAGACGGGTTGACGTAAAAGGCGATGAAAAACTTGGCAACGTCAACGATACCGCTTAATCAGAAATTTCCTACGCACCTATCGGAAGCGCAATGCTCCTTTGAGAAGTGATTCCTCGCTAGTGTCCAGCCTCGGGTCGAATGCAACGCTTGCATGCATTTGATGATCATCCCTGCTCGCTGGAGCTATACATGGACTCGTTGAAAGAAACCCTCGAACTGTGCAGGCGCATCACCTCCGGCTACCGCCCGGCCCTGCGCAACAGCCCCGTCGCCGACTGCACCCGCCGCTTCGAACTGCTGCCCCTGCGCTACGCCGCCGTCGGCGGCAACCCGGCACAACGTGCCCGCCTGCCCAAATTGCCGGGCTATCTCAGCCCGTTCCAGGATGTCGGCGAGCTGACCCATTCCAGCTACGCCATCCGCCCTTTGCGCGAGGGCTTTCTCTACCTGCTGATCAAGCGCCATAGCGCACCGGCCTACGAATGGCACAGCCAGTACCGCGTGGCGCCCAATGGTTCGCTGCTGTACATCAGCAGCGACGCCCCCTGGGAGCCTGCCCCCAGCGCCGGCAATCTGGATGAGATCCTTCGCGGTTTCGGCTGGACCATCACCCTCTACGACCTGGATGACATCCAGGAGCTGCGCCCATTGTTCAGCCCTTCCCCGCTAACCCCGCGCATGCTCGACAACTACCGCCTGCTCGACGACGAATACCGCAGCAGCCTGCCCACGATCGATATCGCCCGCTTCATCCAGCCTTCCGACGCCCCGCCACAGCCCCACGTCCTCAAGCATGACCAACTGAGCTGGGTGGCTGACTTCAAGGCCCAGGACGATGCAGACCTGCAGGCGCTACTGGACCTGCAGCCGTTCAACAACGACCAGATCGTCTCGCCGCACGCATCACGCCAAGCGCTGGCACCGCTGGTGAACCACAGCAAACCCCGTGGCGCCGCCATCGTCATCGAAGACGCCATCGGGATCACCCAGGAGCTCAACGCCTGGCGCAACGCCGCTGTCGAGGATGTGAAAACCCAGTGGCTGGCGCGAACTGTGGAACCCGGGGTCGACAACGAGCGCAAGCTGCTGGTCGCGCAGTCGTTTCTGGAAATCGAAAAGCTCTACCCGCAGATGGTGGCCGAGCAGATCGTCAAGCGCGAAGTCACGGCCGAGAAAGTACGCAACCAGCTCCACCTGCATCCCGAGATCTACCTGTTCTCCGAGCGGGCCAGGCAACAGGCTGATGCCCATGATGAACGCATGAAGCCGCACATGGCGCAGTTCGAGCGCGACATCCGCGGCAAAGTCCAGGCTCGCCAGGACGCCGGCGAGTTCACCAAGAAATTCGATCAGAA